>JBBSUB010000374.1:0-3571 GCA_038235345.1 Chitinophagales bacterium | reverse complement strand
GACATTTTCTTTACTCCTGTACCATAACCGGTATTTTTTTGCTTTACCCAAACCACTTCGACAACTTCCGGGAAAATTGTATAAATTAATTCTCTTGTTTGTCTTGCTAATGCTTTGATCTCTTCCGAAAAAGATTCAATTGCCTTTTCAAAATCCTGAGATTGATCCATAGAATTCCTGTTTAAAATTTCATCTCTTATATTGACTTAAACTGAACTAATTATCCAATTCAATGTTTACGCTTCAAATGATCTCTTGTTACTTCCTGCCACGAATTACATCCTGCAAGTCCCATCGTTAAATCTATATCAGCCAACAAATTCGCTGTCACTTCTTTCACCCCCTTTTCTCCGGCCAGCGCGAGTCCATAGACATACGGCCTGCCCAATAAAACTCCCTTTGCACCTAATGCCAATGCTTTAAAAACGTCTGCTCCACGTCGAATTCCGCTATCAAAAAGAATAGTTGTTCTATCTCCTACTGCATCCGCTATACCGGCTAGTGTATCAATAGCACCGATTGCTCCATCCATCTGCCGGCCACCATGATTGGAAACGATGATTCCATCCATACCCTGGTCAAGCGCTTTTCTTGCATCATCCGGATGCTGGATGCCTTTTACAATAATGGGTAATTTGGTACACTCTCTTATTTCTGCCAGGTTCTCCCAGGTAGAAGACGCATTGGAAAAACAATTTGCGAAATGCATCATGGTTTTTAATTTATCTTCTGCCGGATCGCCCACTTCCGCCAGGAAAACAGGATCTGAAAAATAATTTGCCAGCCCTTCATTATATAAAAATGGGAGATAGGCATTTTTAATATCCCTTTCCCGCCAGGCAAACAACCGTGTGTCCAGCGTAACAACAATTGCTTTATACCCAGCTTTTTCTGCACGACCAATAAGACTGCGGGTAAATTCTTTATTCCGGCCCCAATACAATTGAAACCAATGCAGATTATCTCCATTTGCATCTGCGATCTCTTCCAGAGTTTTGGAGGAGACAGTACTAACAATCTGGGGTACTTGTAGACTTTTAGCAGCTCGCGCAACAGCAATTTCCGATTCAGGATGCACAATGGATAATACGCCAATCGGTGCCAGCAAAACCGGTGAGGGCAAAGACATTCCAAATAGTTCCGTCGCAATGCTTCGTTGCGAAACATCGCCCATCATGCGGGGAACAATCTGCCAATGATTAAAAGCTTCTTTGTTATTGGAAGTGGTTATCTCTGAACCCGCACTTCCTGCCACGTATCCAAATGCTTCGGGTGGAAGCTTTTCGCTTGCTTTCTGTTCCAGTTCCTCAAATGAAACCGGAAGTTGAGGTTTTACATTTTGAGTACCGGCAAAATAGATCTGCAATTGGTATTGCATACCACCGGATAAAGGAGAATTAGCTGGCTGGTTCATTATCTATCAATCGTTTTATTAAATTTAAATATACCCATTAAATTAAAAACAGAATCCTATCCGTGATAAATTATTCTTCGTCAAAAATCCTAATCTAAAACCAAGGCACCTGATATGTTTATTTGGATACATTGATCACGCTTTATCGCAACCACCCTTTCGCAATAAAATTTATTAAACTCCATCTCTGGTACAGTACGCTTTATACCATAGAAACCTGAACTAAATGATAAATATAAATGGCATAACCTGTAATTTTGCCTGAAACAGATTTACTTTTTTTTAATGCAGTGAACTTTTTTTTAATTAAAAAAAACAATAAAACGATGTTTTCCGGAGGAATTCCTATTAGATGAAAGAAAAACTTCCCAATTCCACTCTTTATTTAATGAGCGCCTCAGCGGGGCTGATCGTTGCAAATCTGTATTACAATCAACCTTTATTAGCCCAGATAGCAGACACTTTCGGCGTGACGGAATCCGCTGTGAGCAACGTGGCGCTTTCTACACAATTGGGGTATGCTTTTGCCTTGTTTTTTATCATTCCCCTGGGAGACAAAATTTCTACAAATAAAATTCTACGCCTGGATTTTTTGGTCATGGTTATTTCGCTCCTGGCAGCTGCCATGTCAACCTCTCTTTCACTGCTTATTATCAGTAGTTTTTTTATTGGTTTCACCTCTGCTCTTCCACAAATGTTTGTGCCCATGGCCGCGCAACTTAGCGATGATAAAGGACGCGGCCGTGCTATTGGGATTGTGATGAGTGGCCTCCTGATCGGTATACTTGGAAGCCGGGTATTAAGTGGATTAGCCGGAGCACAATTTGGATGGCGTAGTGTTTACTATGGAGGTGCCGTAATTATGGTTGCTCTTTTTATTTTGCTAAAATTAAAGTTGCCCAACATGCGCCCTACGTATAAAGGATCATATGGCAGCCTGATGAAATCACTCATACATTACTTCAAGTCGGAGCCTCTATTAAGATTAGCTGCTTTGCGGGGCGCATTGTCTTTTGCAGGATTAAGCGCCTTTTGGACAACGCTTGTTTTCCTGCTGGAAGATTCCTTCGGTTATGGAAGTGGCGTTGCCGGAACATTTGGATTATTGGGCGTTGCAGGTGCTCTTGCTGCTACGGTTGTGGGAAAAATGGATAATAAAGTCAGTAAGAACAAGATCATTATTTTCTCCGCTTTGCTCATGATCGTTTCATGGGGCATTTTTTCTATTTCTGCTCATTCCATTTTAGGCTTAATTATAGGTGCCATTTTAGTTGACCTGGGAATGCAGGCATTGCACATCACCAATCAAAATATCATCTTTTCAAAAAACCCGGATGCCCGAAACAGAGTCAATACGATTTATATGGTTGGCTTTTTTATAGGTGGTGCAATCGGCACTACTTCAGGAGCAATTGCCTGGCAACATTATGGCTGGACGGGTGTTTCTGTATTGGGACTTTCTTTATCAGCAGCTATATTGATCGCGCATCTAATGGCAAAAAACAAACTGGTATAAATCAGGCATAGGAATTAAAGAAAGGAGCAAGGAAAAGAAGTTTTAGGCTACCGATTAAAACCGGTAATTACAAAATGAACCATGCCTACGGCATTCATGTTACGTATCATTGGCCTTGAAAAAATATTTAAATTTATTTGCACCATTTTAGTTTCAGGCGTTAATACCATTCATACATGTGTTAAACATATTGGTAAAGCCCGGAAAGGCTAATGCACTCTTGTTCAGATTAGGAATCTCAATCTTTTTCCCACCAAATTGTTTGTGTATAATCAACTCCAATAGTATATGCCTCGCCGATCTTTGGAATTACAAAGGACTGTTGTTCTATTTTCGCTGCTGCCATCAATCTTTTCGGTGGCTCATTCCAGGGATGAACAGATAATGCAAATTTTGCCCAATGGACAGGCATCAGCATTTTAGCGTGTAGTTCTCTCGCAGCTTTCACTGTCTCTTCCGGTAACATGTGGATATTTGGCCAGTTAACTCCGTATTGACCACATTCAAGGATGGCCAGATCAAATTCTCCAAACTTATCTCCAATCACCTTAAACTGGCCATCATAGCCCGAATCACCACCAATGAATATCTGGCGATCATCTATTTTCAGAACAAAAGAAGACCAGGCTGTTTTCGCCCTG
>JBBSUB010000373.1:0-3573 GCA_038235345.1 Chitinophagales bacterium | reverse complement strand
TTGGTATTAAATAAATGTCTTCAGGAAGAACAGCAACTATTAGATCCCGGTCCGCTTCACCTTATACTTTATTTCCACAGGCTGCACTCCCGCTTTTATCATATCAATTTTCTTCGCAGCCTTTTTACTTAAATCAATAAATCGACCTTCTACAAAAGGACCTCTGTCGTTAATTCTCACTTTTACGGTTTTGCCATTGGAGAGGTTCTTTACTTTTACAATGGTTCCAAAGGGGAGCGTTTTACTCGCCGCTGTTTTTTTCCGTTGCCGGAAAATCTCTCCATTGGCAGTGCGTCTTCCATTGAATTTATCCGCGTAATAAGAGGCTTTTCCGGTTTCAACAATTTTGTGTGAGCAGGAGCTTGTTGCAAATAGGAGGAAGATGCTTATGATAGATAGAATGGTTGTTTTCATGGAGTGGGAGAGTTTTTATAAATTCAGAGTTTTCTTTAGAGTTCGGGACGAAAGTATAAAAAGGTATGGTTATTATTTGGGTTTTAAATTATTTTTAAAGTTTAGACGCCAATTAATTTTCGTTGTTTTGGGATTAATCATAAATAGGAAAATAGATCGAAACATTTTCCTTTTCTAATTCCTGGCTAAGGAACAGGTATTCGAACAAAATAATTAAAAAAAGCCGTTGAAGCGAAATTGAAAAAAAATTACCTTCATCACAAAAAGCAATATAAATATGGATTCTTACTATAAATCATCGGGCTATAATATCACAACAGATCCCGATTTTCAAAATGAACGTTTTGGATGTACGCCGGAATTAATCGGCCGGTTTGAGGGGCTGCATCATGCGGCAATGAATAAGAAGGATACGAAAATTATTCAGCAGCTTATCGATCTGATTTTAAAACATCCGAAATCGCCGCAGCTTAAAAACTTTTTGTCCGTAGCGTATCATGTGCGGGGAAATCAGACTAAAGCGCAGGAGGCGAATAAATGGATTCTTTCCGAACACCCGGATTATTTATTTGCGAAACTAAATTTGGCCAATGAATACATGAATGCGGGGCAGCCTGAAAGAGTGCCGGAAGTGCTGGGGGAGAACATGGAGATACAAGAATTATATCCGGAAAGAGACCTCTTTCACCTGGCAGAAGTGACGGGTTTTTATAGAGCGGCTATACGGTATTATGTGGCCATTGACAACCCGGATCTGGCAGAAAACAGGCTGGAGGTTTTACGGGATATTGCACCGGATCACCCGGATACCGGATTTGCTGAAATGCTTGTTAAAAACCTGCTTGGAAAAGCTGTCAGTAACAGCTGGGAAGAATTTGAGGCAAACAGGATTGAAGTCGTAAATATGAAGCCTGTTCCGGAATCAAAACAAAAAACTCCCCCGGTGTTTGTACATCCGGAAATAATGAGTTTATATAAATACGGGTTAGAAATTCCGACTGAGAAATTGCAGGCAATACTGGCGCTGAAACGGGAAACGGTGATTGCAGACCTGGAGAAAGTATTAAAGGATGCAGTGGATCGGTATCTTTATTTTAACAGCGGGGAAGCGGAGGAAGAAGGGTTTGATTTCCCTTTACATGCTATCTGTTTGTTAGCGGAATTAAAATCGGAAAAGAGTTTGCCCCTGGTATTAGATTTCCTGGAATACGATGAAGAGGTGTTGGATTTTTGGCTTGGAGATCATGTAACAGAAACGATGTGGATACCTCTCTATATTATGGGGCAAAATAATACAGAAACGTTAAAACATTTCCTGCTAAAACCAGGCCTAGATGCATTTTCTAAAGCAGCGGTTGCAGATGCCCTTTCTCAAATTGCCGTTCATCAACCACAGCGGAAGGAAGAAATAGAAACGATTTTCAATGATGTATTTACCTTTTTTCTGAAAGCGAATGTAAAAGATAACGTGATTGATAGCGGCTTCCTCGGCTTAGCCGTGGGGGAGGCAATTGATTGTGGCTTTTCGAACTTGCTTCCCATCATAAAAAAATTATTTGAAAAGGGATATGTAAGTTATACCATGAACGGGGATTATGATGAAGTCGAACAACATTTTAGAAATCCCAGACAGCCAGTAGCCAAACGCAAATTGGAAACTATTTTCGAATTATACGAACGGGTTGTGAATACCTGGGCCACCTATTCGGATGATTTGGTATTTGATGATAAATTCGATTTTGAGGCATTTCAACAACCTGCTGTGTCCAATAAGATTGGGCGGAATGATCCTTGCCCCTGTGGAAGTGGGAAGAAATATAAAAAGTGTTGTTTAGGCAAAGAATAAATTACAAGACAGATCGATATTTTGACAAAGCATTTTGAACAATCCACTTTGAATAAATTTTTTTTAGTAAATATGGCAAAAGTTTCCATCACAATATCCTCCCAAATAAGTGCTCTCTCTAAAAAAGAATTGGAAAAATTAGTATTAAAAGCAGCGTCCAAAGACAAATCATTTCATGATTATTTATTGATCAATTATTTTGAGAAAGAGTATGGCGAACAGGATTTGTTTGAGGAAGCAAAATCAGATTTGGATGCCTTGTTTGTAAAGCGGTATAAAGGATATGCGGAAGAAGAAAAGATTGCCCATATGTTGGGTGCATGTGGCAAAAGGATTGCCGAATTCTCAAAGGTTTGCAAAAACATGAATCTGGAAGCTGATCTCATACTATACGCTCTCGAAATTCCCTTTTCCATGAATGAAAAAAGTTTTGGAACCTGTTTTACTTCTCTTAATCATAAAACAGTCTTACTTGTTAAACGGCTAATGAAATTGGTCGAGTCAAAGATGCATGAAGATTTCAAAATTCAGTATCAATCCAAAATTAATAACTATTTAAACATCCTCCATCGTTCCAGTAGTCACCTCGATTATGTTTATGTGTTGCCAAAAAGCATTTAAAAATGAACGGATTTCAGTATACAGCACAAATGGCCGGGAGTGTGATTTAAAAAAAAATGCTGCGTTAAATTAAGCGGATATGTAATTTATGCGCTCCTGCCATAAAACATTCCTGAAAATATCGACTCCTGCCAGGTAAAGCAAATGTATACTTTACAATGCGTTACCTAAAACCAACATGGGCTACGTGTGTTATTGCTCTGTGGCAGCGGTTAAAAGTATCAAAAGTTTTGCACAGATAAAGATGAATAAGATAATCTTTAGCAGAGGATGAAAAAGGTTCACCAATATTTTCTGCCCCGCTTTGCGGTTTTGTTTTGGTAAAAACAAATAAAGCCACGTCTTTAATGAAATGTTTTTCGTGGGTGCTACTGGATTCGAACCAGCGACCTCTACCATGTCAAGGTAGCACTCTAACCAACTGAGCTAAGCACCCGATGGGCGCAAAAATACGGACTTTATTAGAAAGAATTGAGCGATCAAAATGGATGGTTTTTTTGGGTATGATGAACTCTTGTGCTAAGACCTATAAGGTTTCAAAAACTTTGCGCAAAGACCTATAAGGTTTCAAAAACCTTATAGGTCTGTAATCGGATAGGTTTGTAATCAGCATCTATTCCAGGTCATACTCATCACTTTTTATCGCTAAAACAAACAAAAACCCTTCAACTATCTAATTCCTGATAGCATAC
>JBBSUB010000372.1:0-3597 GCA_038235345.1 Chitinophagales bacterium | reverse complement strand
GGCAAATGAAAGCGCATAAATTTGTTTCTTCGTGTCTAACGGATTTCCAAAAGTATCTACCGACCAATACACGCCGCCCATTTCGGGATCAATAAAATGATCCTTTAAATAGTTGAAACTTCTTTCAGCTGATTTCAAATAACGGGTATCCTGGTTGAAATTATAACCGGCAGAAAATGACCATAAAATCCGGGCGTTCAAAACGGCACCTTTCGGTGCGTTTTCTATAACAGTATTTTCATTATCCAATGCTCCAAAGAAACCTCCGTTTTTTTCGTCTATAGTATTAGTAGACCAGTAATCAAAAATTGATTTTAACTCATATTCAAATTCTATGATGAACTCTTTTTGCATGTTTTTTATAGATAACGCTAAGGTTTGGAATTGCATTTTAAACACGAAGTTTAAACACGAATTTTTAAAAACGAATTTCACGAATTAATTCCAGGATCGAAAGGACAGGTCGCGACCTGTGCCTACATAAAACCAAATACCTATCACCCAATACCTAAGGACAGGTCGCGACCTGTTCCTACCTAAAACCCAATACCTAATACCTTCGGACAACTGTTCTTTATTTTCGTATTTTTTTCAATTAATTGACTGATTGCCTTTACTGAATTTGCAGAATTCAATCCGTCTTCCGGCGTGTTGACACAATAGTCTATTAATTGATCAATAGAAGATTTTGCTACATGCATACGCGAATCGGCAGATGCATAATAGATAAATACATCGCCATTGTCATCTTCAATCCAACCATTGGAAAAAACCACGTTCGAAACATCTCCAAAGCGCTCCTCCCCTTCGGGTGCAATAAAATAGCCTCCGGGTTTGCAAATCACTTTTTTTAAATCCTCTAAGTCTGTCATAAACATATACAATACATACCGTAAGCCTGCAGCAGTGTTTCGAACACCATGTGCCAAATGCAACCACCCCTTACCTGTTTTAATTGGTGCCGGACCCTGCCCGTTTTTAGCTTCGTAAACTGTGTGATATTCTTTGCTGTATAAAATATCCTCTTTCATTACTTCTGCATTTTCCATGGATTTTGAAAGACCAAAACCAATGCCGCCGCCTTCACCTGCATCAATAAAACTATCTTGTGGCCGCGTGTATAACGCATATTGTCCATCAACAAATTCAGGATGTAAAACAACATTTCTTTGCTGCGGGGACGGCGTTTTCAAATCTGCCAAACGATCCCAGTTTTTTAGGTCTTTTGTTCTGACGATGCCGCATTGTGCTATTGCCGCAGATTGGTCACCAGCCTGTGCTTCGGGATCTCTCATTTCGGTACAAAACAACCCATAAATAAATCCGTCTTCATGCCTGGTTAAACGCATATCATATATGTTGGTATCTGCATCTTCAAATGTTTCAAAAGTAACCGGGCTATCCCAAAAGGTAAAACCATCTATTCCGTTATCACTTTCTGCAATAGCAAAAAAAGATTTCCTATCAAAACCTTCGACGCGAACGATGAGTATAAATTTGCCATTATGTTTGATGGCTCCGGCATTAAAAGCTGCGTTTACACCAATTCTTTCCATCAGGAAAGGATTGCTTTTCTCCTCAAAATCATAGCGCCACTCTAAAGGAATATGTGCTGCAGTAATCACCGGATATTTATAGCGATCAAATATTCCGTTCCCCAATACTTCCTTCTCATTCTTGCGATTGATCAGTGCGTGATGATTTTCCTCTAGTTGTGCCATGCGGCAGACAAAATTTGATGTCATTGAATGATGTTTTGAACGATATAAAATTTTATTGGATACTTGTTTTTACTTGCTTTTTATTTGGAAGATTATTAATCACGGTGATCTTCCCTCCTGTTTGCAAAACAGTGATGTTTTCTGAACGTTTCCCCTCTGCCTGAACCCGCACATTATTAATAGACTTCGGTTGGATCAATGCATTTTTCACATCCGATAATAAAATGTCTGATGCTTTGTTTTGAATAGCTTCCTGGTTCGCCTGAAAGCCTTCCACCATTAATCCATCCACATTTTTTGCGTAAAGCGCATTGCTCCACATTGGTTCTCCTCCACCTTCTTCCCAGTTTATTTTCACCTCCTTTAGCGAAATATCAGAAGCGTTAAGCACCTCTATTGCATGCGTAGCTCTTTTATCTTTTTCTGATTCTTTCTTTATTTTGAGATCAATATTTTGAAGGCTGATATTATGAATCGTGTTATTGCCATCACCCAACCCGATGATAGAGGACGTTCCTTCTACGCTTCCCCGAATATTATTCAGGGTGACATTTTCTATTTTACCCAAGCGGGAATCAGGATTTCGTTTAAATACATTCAAATGAAACGCTTCGCCATTTCCCCACCAGAAAACAGGTTTTCGTTTTAAATCCATCGTTATGTTTGAAATAGTGACATCCGAAACTGTACCGCCATCTCTTACAATAATTCCAATTCCCCGGTTACTTTCACTAATGGTGCAGTTGGTAAAAGAAATTCTTTTAAAATCTGACTGACTTTCAGTCCCAATTTTTAAC
The DNA here is from genome assembly GCA_038235345.1 of Chitinophagales bacterium. Classification (GTDB taxonomy): domain Bacteria; phylum Bacteroidota; class Bacteroidia; order Chitinophagales; family Chitinophagaceae; genus Ginsengibacter. The sequence goes on along the minus strand of JBBSUB010000372.1, from coordinate 1,079 downwards.
GCACAGGAAGTAGAGGATAAAATACAGTTATCAATTAAAATATCTTCGCAACTGTCTGACCGCGGACCTTGCTTTGTCGTTTTAAGACAGATGGCATCATCGCCGGTTTGTATAATGCTGTTGCTGACAATGACGTTCTTGCAACCATCAATATCCAACCCGTCGGAGTTGACGCCTTCTTTTAAACTGGAAGTAATTGTTATCCCATTTATGCGCACATTCTGACTCCATTGAATATGGCAACTCCAATTCGGCGAATCAACAATGCTGATGCCGTCCAACAAAATATTTTTACAATCTGAAATATATACCAGGGAAATTTTAGGATCATTTACCCAGGGCCTTTCCATACTTGCGCCGCTCTTTAGTGCATTTTCATTCCAACCCGGATATACATCTTTATCTTTTACTGTGGTGTAATAAAACGTTGGTTGCCCTTTAATTGTTCCCTGTCCTGTGATACTAAAATTTTCAATTTTATGCGCAACAATCAAAGCCGGTATAAAATGATCGCCGGCATCTTCCAGTCCGATTTTTTCATTTTTGTAAAGATTTTTATCTGCCATTGCCATCAGCGTTGCTCCATTATTTAGTTGTAAGTTGATCTTACTTTTAAGATAAACAGTCGATGTATAAAAAGTGCCGGACGGAACCAAGACTGTACCACCACCATCTTTTGAACATTGATCAATGGCGTCCTGAATTGCTTTTTGTGCATTGATATTTTCACCCTGCTTTGCTCCAAAATCAACAATATTATACACCGTGGAACTTTGCCCAAAAAGATCCGTGCATGATACACTTAGCATGACAAAAACAAGAAAAAGGAATTTGGTTATTTTTAAATTCATATTCTAAAACATATACTTTCTTTAAACTAAAACTGCTTCTTCACTCTTGCGCCTTTCTGCCAATTCATTACTCACTTTGACCATAAACGAATCATTTAACTGATAGAAGAAAATAAAACCGGCTGAAATTAACGCGCCGGCGGCAGGCATGAAACTCAACATCATCCTGATCCCCGTAATGGCTTCCGTGCTTTGCAATGCATTCGCTTTAAATCCATAAAGAGCCAG
>JBBSUB010000371.1:0-3610 GCA_038235345.1 Chitinophagales bacterium | reverse complement strand
TAGAAATATTTAAAAAGATATCGTGATGCAAGCATTAACAAATAGAGTAAAACCGGTTTCCAGGGAACCAATGACGTGGGTGGAGCGCATGTACCTGCCTGCCATTTTTAAAGGCATGGTTATTACATTTAAACATTTATTCAAGAAAAAAGCAACCATAAATTACCCGGAAGTAAAACGAACATATAGTCCCGTATTTCGTGGGTTACAGATATTAAACAGAGACGAAGAAGGCAGAGAGAATTGTACTGCCTGTGGATTATGTGCCGTTGCTTGTCCTGCTGAGGCTATTACGATGGAAGCAGCAGAACGCAAGCCAGGTGAAGAGCATTTATACCGGGAGGAAAAATATGCAGCAAAATATGAGATCAACATGCTTCGCTGCATTTTTTGTGGATTGTGTGAAGAGGCTTGTCCGAAAGATGCCGTATATCTTTCAGAAACGCATGCACCTGCAAATTATGGCCGGGAAGGATTTATATATGGTAAGCCGGAATTATTGATTCCGCATCCTATTGAAAATCCGGAAGCTTTTGCAAAAGCCAGGGGAAATAGGGCTCAGCATCCTGAAGGTCATGGGACTGAACATTAATTAAGAAAAAAATTGAAGTCATGCTTTACCAAAACTTCAAGAAAATAACTTAATAAAATCGATTAAAAACACTAAAAACGCGAAATCAAATTATAATGGGACTATCTCAAATTCTATTTTGGTTTCTGACTGCTTTAGCCCTTGTGGCGGCTGTTGGTGTCATTACCAGCAAAAACCCCATCTACAGCGTATTATGGCTTATTGTAGTATTTTTTGCCATCTCCGGACATTATGTTTTAATGAATGCGCAATTCCTGGCTATCGTAAACATTATTGTTTATGCCAGTGCCATTATGGTACTATTCCTTTTTGTGATCATGTTGATGAATTTCAATAAGGACGCAGAACCTGCAAAAAGTATTTATCTCAAAATGGCAGGATTTATATCAGGTCTTGCTCTTATGGTCGTAATGGTTGCTGCACTTTCTGCAGCTGACACAGCAAATGTGGTCATCAGGCCGGATACAAATGTTGGCTTGATCAAAAATCTTGGTATGGCTTTATTTAAAACATATGTTGTTCCATTTGAAATAGCCAGTGTTTTATTCTTAAGTGCTATGATAGGTGCAATAGTAATCGGAAAGAAGGATAAAGTAAAAACTGTAGACGCATGATAAAAAAGGCACGTTTAATTTTGGCCATCCTTTGTGCAATGGTTGTGCAGAACTCCTTTGCCCAGATTGATTTGAATAATATTGATTTAAGGGATTTGATCGGAAAGGTAGTTCGGGTAGATAAAGGTTTTGCACCAAAATTTTATTTGGGAAAAACGCCTATAGCACAAGTAGATAAGGTTGCTGAAATCCTGGGACTTAAGAAAAATGAAGACGTGAATAAATTATTCAAGACGTTTAAAACAGGTCGAATTGTTTATAAAGTAGCAGCTTATGCAGGAAGTGCAATTATTGTTTACGGATTAGTAAGAAAAGTAGATAATTCCATAAAGAGCCAGGAGTGGGAAACAGCGTTGTACTCTGGCCTGGGCGCTGTTGGCTCGGGATTGATCGTAAAATTTTTGACAAAAGGAGCTTCTTATAAAGCTGTTGATATTTTTAATGGCATTGCAGTGAAAAAGATTATTGATATTTTTTCAATAGCTCCTGCCTCAAACACAACCGGAATAGGGATTTACGTAAAATTGTAATTATGGAAATTAAGTATTATATATTTTTAGCTGTTACGCTGTTTAGTCTTGGAGTAATAGGAGCTCTGACCCGTCGTAACTCAATCATCGTGTTTATGTGTATAGAGTTAATGCTGAATTCGGTGAATTTGTTACTGGTGGCATTCTCAAAAATGCACCTTGCTGCCGGTCATGACCTGGGAGGAGAAATGGCTACGGGAGGACAAATATTTGTGTTTTTTATTATGATTGTAGCAGCGGCAGAAGTGAGTGTTGGGTTGGCTATCATAGTGATGATGTACAGAAATACACGATCTATTGATATTGATTTTTTAAACAGGTTAAAAAATTAATCTCCGGATTAAAAATTATTTATTTTAAAAACTGATGAAGTCTGGTATGAACGCAATGCAACTAATTTATCTTATTCCTCTTTTACCCTTAATTGGATTTTTAATTAATGGTCTTGGAAGAAATATGTTATCCAAAACATTAATCGGTATTATCGGCAGCCTTACCGTATTTCTATCCTTTTGCCTAAGTGTATTCATTTTCATTGCTGTTTCAAAGGAGGGCTTCGTTACTCAAAATATTCATTTTTTCGATTTTATTAATATTAAATCACTTCGTATCCCGATGGAGTTTCAGGTAGATCAACTTACTTCTGTATTTCTGCTGATTATTACCGGCGTGAGTTTTTTAATTCATGTTTATTCCACATCTTATATGAAGGATGAAACTCCTGAAGGATTTGCACGATATTTTTCCTACCTGAATTTATTTGTTTTTTCCATGTTACTTCTTGTATTGGGCGGTAATTACGTGATCATGTATGCAGGTTGGGAAGGAGTGAGTTTATGTTCTTATCTCCTGATAGGATTTTGGTTTAAAAACAATGAAAATAATATCGCTGCAAAGAAAGCCTGGGTGATGAACCGGATTGGTGATATGGGTTTCCTGTTGGCAATTCTTTGGATGCTTTCTGCTTTTGGATCTGTATCCTACCACGATTTATTTAATAGTGATAATGGCATTGTCTATTTATTATCTACACTCAACACGACAGATGCTGTGGGAATTACTCTTCTTCTGTTTATAGGTGCGGCAAGTAAAAGTGCTCAAATCCCTTTATACACCTGGTTACCGGATGCAATGGCGGGGCCTACACCTGTTTCAGCTTTAATACATGCTGCTACGATGGTTACTGCAGGTATTTATATGATTGCCCGCAGCAATATTTTGTATTCCCTTGCACCAACTACAATGGCTGTCATTGCGGTGATAGGTGTAGTTACAGCAGTTTTTGCTGCTATTATTGCCCTGAGACAAAATGATATTAAAAAAGTATTGGCTTACTCTACCGTAAGTCAGTTGGGGTATATGTTTTTAGGACTTGGAGTTGGCGCTTATTCTGCTGCCGTATTCCATGTAATGACACATGCATTCTTTAAAGCGCTTCTATTCCTTGCCGCCGGTTCTGTTATTCATGCTATGAGTGGAGAACAGGATATCCGGAAAATGGGTGGGCTGGGAAAGAAAATGCGTATAACCTATATCACCTTCTTTATTGCCTGTCTTGCAATAGCAGGGATTCCTCCTTTTGCCGGCTTCTTTTCAAAAGATGAAATTTTAAATGCCTCTTTTGCAGCAAATCCAATTTATTATATCTTGGGATTGATCGGGGCATTATTCACTGCTTTTTATATGTTCCGTTTACTGGCCCTCACCTTTGCAGGAAAGTTCAGAGGTACGGAAGCACAGGAAAATCATGTGCATGAAAGTCCTTCTGCCATGACTATACCATTAATTTTATTGGCAGTTCTATCTATTGTTGGCGGATTAGTTGGAATCCCCGAAGTGTTGATGGCAAATAGTAATTCCTTTGGAGATTATCT
>JBBSUB010000370.1:0-3649 GCA_038235345.1 Chitinophagales bacterium | reverse complement strand
TACATCCGGATTCATTAAGATCATTTTTGCCAGGAGCACACGCATTCTCCAACCGCCGCTAAATTCTTTGTAAGGCCTGTTCAGATCCGCATTTGAGAATCCCAATCCTTGCAAGATTTCTTCTGTTTTATGGTGAATATCGTAGCCGCCTAAAATTTCCAGTTCCCCTAATTTATCCGCGTATAAATGTGCCAATGCTTCATCCGAACTTTTTTCTAATTCTATTCCGATTTTTTCAATTTCTTTTTCAAGAGCCTGTATTTTTTCAAATGCGCTCAATGCTACCTGTAGGATGGAATCTTCTGTATCAAAACTCAAGAGATCCTGGTGCAAAAACCCGATCGTTGTTTCACGGCCTTTTTCAACCGTTCCTTTGGAGGGTAGAAATTGATTGGTAAATACTTTTAATAAAGTAGATTTTCCGGTTCCGTTGTACCCAATTAGTCCTATTCGCTCATTCGGCTGAATATGCCAGGTGGCATCTTTCACAATAACTCTTGCACCAAATTCAAACGTAACATTTTGTAATCCCAATAACATAATTGCTCAATTTTTTTACAGCGTGCAAAATTACACCTAAATACCCTAATGGCAATCAGGTGAATGGTTAATTAATACACCAAATAAAATTCTTTAGAGGGATTTTTCCAGCTCTTTACTGTTTTACAATTTTCTCAACGACGGTTTTTTCTGTATAAAATAATTTTACGGTGTAAATACCTTTCGGAAATTTCGCTGCATTTACATAAATTTCTTTAAAGGCATTTCCGTTGTATTCCTGCATCCAAATGCGCTGTCCGATTGAGTTGTAGAGAGCAGCACTTCTAAGGGTTACAGGTTCTTCCAGGTTACGGATGATAAACTGATCCTGGAAAGGACTAGGATAAATTAAATATCCCTGTTTTTTGAGCCGTTCCGGAAGTATTTTTCCATAAATGTTTATATTGTCTACATACAAATTATTGTGATGATTACTCCTGGAAATAAAGAAAACCTGGAAATTTTTGTTTCCTGTAAACGGGAATAAAGAAATCCTGATATTTCTCCAATCCGCTGGTTGGGCTAGATATTCTATAGCTGGATTTCCAGTTCCTGTTATTGTCTGTAAGTCTGTTCCAAATTTTTTCCAGACTGTGGTAAATGTATTTCCACAATCGGTTGTAACAGCAATTTCCAACGTATCCCAAATTGTTGAAGCACCCGAAGAAATCCCGGTTGCATACGCGTAATCAAATGAAACAAAAACGGAGTCATACAACTCATTACCACTGACTACAGGAGAAATAAATTTATCGATGCTGTTTATGGATGTTGCCCTGAAATTAGGAATAACCATTGAACCAATACCTGACGCAGCGGATGTAGTTGTTCTTTGCCAGGTGATATCTTTGTCTGCATTGGTAATCACCCACTGTGCTGGAGGAAAGGTCACATTTTCAAAATCTGCTATTACCGGAGATACCGCATTGCCCATTGTATAGAAAATTTGTTTGATTGTATCATTTTTGACATTCAAATCATTTAGTCCGTTAGGTAGAGATGTGTAAATCGTTAAGGTATGTTCTCCCGGGGCCTGCGCAGGGAGATTAGGAATAGCTACCGTTGCTGAATTATTCTGTGTAAGTGTTCCTGTCCAACTTATACTTTGAACAGGATTGTTATCTGTCTTATAATTTATTTTTAATGAAGTCAATGCGTTTGCGCCATCAGTTTTAAAAGTAACAGAAGGAGTTATAGATCCACCGCAAACATATTCAGGTACATTGGTAACTGAAGTTGGTAAAACATCCCTATCTAAGGAAACGTGAGCAGAAACGGAAATGTCGTCCAGGTATAGATTGTTGCCGTGAGCGGTTACATTTCTGAACTTTATTAATAAATGCTGTCCGGCTTTTAAATATGGAGTCAGGTTAATAATCTCATTTCTCCAGTTTTCCGGAGAGGATGGTGGAGCAGTAAATGAAGAAGTAAGGGCGGTATTGACTGTTTTTAATTGATTGCCTGATTTTTTATATGCTAAATCGTAATGGATTCCGCCATCATTAGAAATATAAACCTCCAATCCATCCCAGAGGGATACGTCTTTTATATCGTAAACCATATATGCTACTTTAAACATAAGAAGGGATGAATCTGCAATGCCGGTATTTATTTCCGGGGTAATTAATTCATCTAATTGACCACCTCCATTATAAGTAAAGTTTTGAACTGTAGCTGCGCCTGCGGACGTAAATCCGGAAGTTGCATTTCTTTCCCAGGTGGTATTGTTATTGGGATTCCAGATGCGCCAGCCGTCCGGTGGAAATGCACTCACACTAAAGGTTTGTGTAAAGGGAGCATTTACTACAGCATTGGATATAAAAATAAATGATTGAAGTGTATCATTATTGGAAAATGCATCCGTGGTATTATTGGGGTTGGACGTTGATATAGTTAAAGTATGCGTTCCGTTAATACCTGTAAGATTTCCTGCCGGCAAAGTGGTATCTCTTCCGGGCGCAAGATTTAAAGCAAATGTGGTAGCTACGGCAGGATCACTATTTAATTTTACATTGACAGTAACTCTATTTAAAATCGTCGTTCCATAATTGCGAACAATAACTTTTAAGGGAGTATTATTAACGACATACGCTCTGCGTTCCGGCGTACCTCTTGGAGTAGCTGTAACAAGGTAGGCATCCGTTATAGCTATGGGTGGTGTAGCTCCATTTGACGATTTCAAACCGGCCCGGTATAGATCAATGCATCCTGTTACCCGTTTTTTCATGCCTTCAGAAAACATGAAAATGGCCCGATCATCAAAGTAATTCATAAAACTTCCATACATCTCCCCAAAAGAGGTGGAAGCACACCCGTCAGAATAATTTTGACTTGGATTTCCGAAATGTGCATTTCCTTCTTTATCTGCCTTTTCTTCCGGCGTATCGTCTCCCTCCGGTCCTGCGCCCGGCGGTAAAGGCCAGCCTGCCTGAATTCTGAAATCATTATTATTACAAACATCTTCATCCCCGAAGGTGTGCCATAAATAAAAATAGTGACCGATCTCATGAATTAGCGTTCCACCTTCGGAATAAGCCGGAAAATAACTCCGGGAGTTACTACTCGTGTAGGGAAGTGCAAATAAGGCCATGACTACTCCTTGTGGGCCTTCACTTGCGAAGAATGGGGGAGTAGCTATTCCCAATAATCCATCATCATCTCCGGAAAACCTGCCTGCCCACACGTTCAAATATTTTTCTGTATCCCAGGCATCAAGTCCACCGGTATTAAATGATTTGATCTTGATCCGGTCGGGAGTCGTATTTACTCTCCGCTCTATTCCTGACGTAAGATTCCCGGTTGGAGTTCTTCTTGCCAGGACAAATTTTATAGATACCCGGCCAAGCCTGTTGTAAATCTCTTTTGGGATCACTTTTTGGTAAGTGTCCGCCTTAGTACCGCCATAGGCATGGTTCAGCAGCTCTATTTGTTCATTAATATCTCTATCTGTAATGCTGCTTAGTTTTGCAGAATCATCCACAAGATGGAATACAATTGGAATAATAATCTCATTTTCTTCAATCGTTAAAGGACCTCTCTTCAAAGCTTGTCTTTGTAAATAGGTGCTAAACTGCTTTTCACCCTCTTTTCTCCATATTTCCGTGATGCC
>JBBSUB010000369.1:0-3651 GCA_038235345.1 Chitinophagales bacterium | reverse complement strand
TTTCTGCGCACAGATTTAATCATGCAGCAGCAAAGCTTACTGAAACTCTTAATCAAACTGAAACTATTTTTCCCGGAACCGATTTACAGCTAAAATTTAAAATCTCTGCATTTTCTAACTGCGAGAAGTAAGGAGTTCTGAATTTTAAAGGATATAGTTCATTACCTTAAATACAATAAAATTTTAGCACTTGCTTCATTATTAATGACAAAAAATGATTCTGAATCACAGTCTTTTTTTAATTAGTTATTAAATATTTAGTTAGATATTTTAATAAATAATCCAAGAAAAGGGTATTTTATTCACATCACCTCAGATGCAGTACCATTCCCGGTTCCCAATGTCCGAAAGAATAATTTAAGGTATAACTTAAAGAGTTTTTCAATTTTCCATCCGCCCTTCTTTTGGAGAATTGATGATAGTTTTTAACTGCCTGTTTTCCGGACAAATATCCAATAGCAGCACCTGTAAAAACGTCTGTGGTCCAATGTTGGTTTTCACTGATTCTACTTACACCTACCAAAGTAGCAAGACTATAGGCAATAATGGGAACCAGGTTATTATCCCGGTATTCTGATGCAAAAACCGTAGCGATCGCAAATGAAACGGTTGTATGGCCACTTGGAAAAGAATTGTTGAAAGAATTACCGTTTGGGTCTTTGGAAAATGGACCCATGAATGTTGGTCTTGCTTCTTCAGAAGGAAGGTAGGAATAAGGTCTTCTGCGGCCGGCGAGATATTTTATTGAAGTAGTAATGGCCGAACCTGTAATCAAAGCCTGAGTAGCTAGAAGAGTTGTATTGACGAGTTTCTCATTCTTTATGATCAATCCAACTGTTCCGGTTGTTGCTAACCCGATGATGATACCACTAAAACCTGCTAATTCACTGATTTTAGTACTTACTTTATTCAGAGAAGTTTCCTTTTGTGAAAATTCTAAACCTTCTTTTTGAATAGGTTTATCTGCAAAACTAACTCCCACAGCCAGGATAGCGAATTTTCCAAAATTGCTCCAGTCTTCTCCGGTAGCATGAAATGGTTTTGTAAAACTTTCTTTTAAATTCCCGGATAATAGATTGAAGTAGTTGGATGCATTAAACAGGTTTCCATCAGTGTATGCCGTAGAGACTATTACATGAATAGTCGTGTCTGTATTTTTATAAAGTTCACTGTTCTTATTTTCCGGGACGATTCCCTGCGTGAATCCCACCATTGGAAAAACACAAAGAAAAAGAAGCATATACTTTTTTAAAAAACAATTCATTTTTTATAAGAATGTAATATTTAGAAAATGGATTATTTCCCGGTGATCTTTTTAATTGCACAATATTAAACTCTTTCGACGATAATATTTCCGGCATATTCACAAACCCTCCGCTGAATCTGAGTTTACAACTTTTAAAAAGTTGCATACGCTCCTTTAATTTTAAAAAGAGGCTGTCATCTTTAGTCCATTTCAATTAAAAAAGGGTTACAAACCTTCAAAAAGTCCGCAACCCTTTTATATTATTTCAATATCAATCCATCAATTACAAATCTGTTTTCTTAAATCTTTTGAGCGAAAATGCTAATGGTACAATAGCCCAAACAGATAAACCAATAAAGGAGATGATAATACCGGTACTGGTTTCGAAAAACTCACGGAATACAGCCCCTGTATAGCCCATCAGGGCAGAGATATCCATTTGTAGCAGGATCTGAATCCGGCTTAAATCTATTGGGTTAAGGAAACTTATAAAGACCATTATTTGCTCCAGCGGATAGTCCTGGAACTGGAAGAGAACGAATAAAACCAATCCGTCGAATATAAGCGAGAAGAACAACCATAATGCAATGGCAAGTCCGATTCCTTTGGCCTTATCCCGCGTAATACCGGCAGCCAGCATAGCGATACTTACAAAAACCACTGTAAGAAATAAGCCGGAAACAATCATGATAATACCTGTCGGATCAGCATGATAAAGTAATACGGGAATACCTATGCCGATGAAAAAAGCAATGCATAATGAGATCGATAACCCTAAAAATAAAGATAGCCAGATGGTTCGCCGTTTTAGCGGCTGGCTGACTAAGAGCTCTATAAATTCCGAACTATTGTAAATGTAAATTGTAGAGAAAATAATACAGATAAGCGGTACAAGTATCAGTATTATATTGAGTAAGCTCAGCAATCCTTTCGCAGAATTACTTTCCAGATTAAACACGCTCAATGATATGACCAATAATAAAAGCGTATAGATCAATACTATTTTATTTTGAACAATATCTACAACGACATATTTTAATATTTTTTTCATTTATTGCTTTCGTGTTTTTTAAGAAAAACCAATTTGTTTTCGGTAATGACTTCCTGATAATTTAAACATGCGGACTCACCAATTGTTGGCCGACCATAATCTTCTGAATAGCTTTGGATAATTTACTTTCGTTCGTTTCGTCTTTCAGGTCAGAAAGTTTTTTATGGAATAATAATTTTCCATCCTGCATGTAAATAACTTCTGTAACGAGATCATCCAGTTCACTCAAAATATGGGAAGTGATCAGGATTAATTTTCCATTTTCTTTTTCACGAATAATTTTTTGCTTTAATTTTTCTGAAGAAAGAGGATCCAGTCCAGCGGTAGGTTCATCCAGGATCAATACATCCGGGTGAAACATAAAGGCGAGTCCGGCACTCACTTTTTGAGTAGTACCTCCCGATAGGGTACGCATTTTCTTTTGAAGCATTTTATCCAGTCCAAAGTCACTGATCAATTCTACATCCGGTTGGCCATTGCTATTCTTCCGGATATCTTTCATCATTTCTATTACATTGGAAATAGTCATGTTTTCAGGATAACGGCCAATTTGCGGCATGTAACCAATCTTTTCGCGGTATTGCCATTTATTCCTTATGATCTCTCCATCAAAATGAATGGTACCGCTATCAGGTACCACCATTCCCAAAAGGCTTTTGATCAACGTTGTTTTTCCACAGCCATTCGGTCCAAGTAAAGCAATGCATTCTCCCCGGTTAAAAGTGAAGGATACATTGTTCAAGGCTTTTAATTTTCCGAAACTTTTTGTAATATTTTCTGCTTTTATCATAATGCCAATCTGACCATTAACGGCCTTTCATCTTTAAGTTGTTCCGGTGTAACGCCGGGTAATATTTTTTCACTTTTATCCAGCAAAGTAACAATTAAGCTACGAAATAACATTAATGCTCCCGGGTTACTGTCTATGATCATGGAATACATGCTTACCGGACGATAAGGAACATCGCCTATTTTATCGCGGTTTATATCGTATCCTTCATACTTATCCCAGTAGTTTCCATTAAAATTGTTCAGTACCAGCGAACCACTTGTGCTGATATCAAAGGTGTTTCCAATAAAATTGTTCAGAGTAAAAACATTATCATCGCTGCTGGAAGAGATCTTTAAAGCCCAGCCATTATTGTAAAATGCGTTTTTATACAACTTGATTCGGCTACATCCTTCCATCAAAATACCCACCGTATTTTCTGTAAAAAAGTTTCCGGAAATATCACTGTCCGTAATGTCTTTTAATAAAATACCATAAGCTGCATCACCCCAATTATTTAGAAAATGATTATTGTACATATGAATATGTGTCGTGTACATCACTGCTACACCGGACGCATTTTCT
>JBBSUB010000368.1:0-3659 GCA_038235345.1 Chitinophagales bacterium | reverse complement strand
GGTGTGCATCCGGATATTCTTGTATGTCGTACGGAACATCCTCTTAATGAAGAAATAAAAAGGAAAATTGCTCTTTTTTGCAATGTGACTGTAGAGTCAGTTATTGAATCAGCAGATGCTTCCACAATTTATGAAGTGCCGGTTTTGATGTTGCGTGAAAAATTAGACCTGATTGTTTTGAAGAAGATGGGTATTACAAAATACGGGGAACCTGAACTGGGCAAGTGGAAAGAATTTCTTGAAAAAGTGAAGCATCCCGGGAAAAAAGTATCTATTGGTTTGATCGGAAAATATATTGAGTTACAGGATGCCTATAAATCTATTTTGGAAGCATTTATTCATGCCGGTGCAATGAACGATTGTAAGGTGCAGGTGATAAATGTGCATAGTGAGTATATCAATGAAGAGAACGTAGATCTAAAACTTGCCGGGTTGGATGGCTTGCTGGTAGCTCCGGGCTTTGGTTACAGAGGAGTTGAAGGAAAAATAGAAGCTGTAAAATATGCACGGGAGAATGGCATGCCATTCTTTGGTATTTGTTTGGGCATGCAAATGGCAGCGATTGAATTCGCCAGGAATGTTTTAGGAATTGAAAATGCAGATTCAACAGAAATGAATCCTGACACAACAAGTCCGGTAATAGATATGATGGAAGAGCAGAAAAAAACAACTGTGAAAGGTGGGACAATGCGCCTTGGAGCATTCCCTTGTGAAATAAAAGAAAATACACTGGCTGCAGAAATATATGGCACTACCCACATTTCTGAAAGGCATCGTCACAGGTGGGAGTTCAATAATAAATATTTACCTGCCTTTGCTGAAGGTGGTATGATCGCAAGTGGAATAAATCCGGAGACCGGCTTGGTGGAAATCCTGGAAATTCCTGCTCATCCGTTTTTTATTGGAGTCCAGTTTCACCCGGAACTAAAAAGTACAGTTGAAAGTCCACATCCTTTATTTGTTCATTTTATCAAAGCTGCAAGGAAGTTTTCAGAAAAGGGAAAGCTGAAAAATGAGGAGAATTTAGAAAAAGGTAAAATGGCTTAAATAATAAAATTCATTTATTAGTCCTTCATCTTGGCACAATATTAACTAAGTAACACCTCAGGAATTTAAACCTTTGAGGTGTTATTTTCGTCTATAGCCTATATAAAATGTACATTTCACTTAATTTTTATAAAATGATTAAAAAACTACTATTTTCAATTTTAATCCTGAACAGTTTTTCTTTGTTGGCACAGACTAACAGCCGTGTGAAAAACGATCCGGAAGCCAAAAAGATTTTAGAAGCTGTAAGTTCGAAATTTAAAGCCTATCAATCTGCCTCAGCTAATTTTTCTCTGAAAATTGAAAATACAGAGGGTAAATTAGTAGGAAGTGAAAAAGGTGCTGTACAGATGAAAGGGGATAAATACCGCATTTTGACTGCCGAGCGCCAAATCTTTAGCGATGGAAAAACTATATGGGCATATGAAATTGCAGATAGGGAAGTACAGGTTTCCACATACGATCCAAAGTCTGATGTGATGACTCCACAAAAGATGTTTACCAACTTTTATGATAATGAATATTTGTACAAATTAAACGACGATCACAAGGTTGGAAATAAATTTTTTATTCAAATTGAATTAACTCCATTGGATAAAACAAACCTCTTTTTTAAACTTCTCGTAGATATTGATAAAACAACCAATAATATAGCTGCTCTTAAAGTATTTGAAAAGAATGGTAACAGATATACCTATACCGTAACTTCCTTTAATTCCAATATGCCACTGGCAGATGGGTTATTTGTTTTCGATAAAAAAAGTTATCCGAATGTAGAAATTGTTGATCTCAGGTAAACGTTTCTCAGGAATAGGCTCACTTTTAAGTTGCGATACATAAATAAAACTCCCGTATTCTTCAGATTTTTAAATTGTTTTTTTCTTTTTTTAATTCATGAAATAAACTAAATAGTAAACCGTTAAACAATTGTATGCGTTTTAATCCAAACATTCTTTTATTATCCGTTTTGTTTTTATGCACTTCCACTACAATTAAGTCTGAGCCTAAAGAAAAGATTAATTGGATGACAGTAGAAGAGGCCCAGGAAAAATTTATGGTTAGTCCAAAACCGATTATCATTGACTTGTATACGAATTGGTGTTATTGGTGTAAGGTAATGGATAAAAAGACCTATAATAATAAGAATGTTATTTCATATATTAATAAGCATTTTTATGCCGTGAAGATTAATGCAGAGACAAAAGAAACCATAAATTGGGGGAATAAAAATTATTTTTACAATCTACAAAATAAAATGAATGACTTTGCGTTATATACTACGAATGGACAATTGGGATTTCCGACGACAATAATTTTTTCACAATTACAGAAGGAACCTGCAGCTATTCCGGGGTATATGGCACCGAAAGAAATGGAATCCATTTTAAAATATTTCGGCGAGGGATTTTATAAAACTCAGAATTATATGGAGTTTTCAAAAACATTTTCAAAATCATGGTAAAGACCATGTAACAATATTATAAACCAGAAATGGTTTCAAGACGGTTTTTCATAGGATATTGGATTATAACAGGGGTGGATTTTCATCCGGCCCCTTTTTTTAACTTTCCATGAAATAATTTTTAAATTGATGCAACGTTTTCAATATAATAATGGTCTATGTTTTAATTGGATCAAGATTTAGATAAGTTCATTCACAAAAAATACATACTAAGCTCTAAGCTTTAAAAATATTAAAAGACCATTTGGTCTTAAACTCGGTTTTTCATAGGATATTGGATTATAACAGGGGTGGATTTTAATCCGGCCCCTTTTTTTTTAGGTTATAGGTAGTAGGTAGTAGGTAGTAGGCAAAATTCCAAAAAAAACTACGGATTGCGATTAGAGGATAATAACTCAAAGCTGTAATACCCGGTCGGGACACTTGCCTTTCAACGTCTGAACGAATAGTTTCGGGAATTGTTGTCACTTATTAGAATTCGTGTAATCTGCTGCTGGAATTCGTGTTTCAACTTTTTGAAGTATATAGAAATATTTCAATAATCTCCGATGTGCTTTGAGGATAATCATTTTGCATGTATATATCAGTTTACAGTTTCCATAGAAAATAGGGATTCCATAAAACCCTAAAAGGCTTTGACCACCAAGACTCGAAGTACACAAAGGAAAATACCCCGTATTTTTTTTAACCACAGTAAGTCCTGAATCTGAATGCTTTTAACCTGGAATTAATTCTGATTTGTAAAGTCTTCAGAGTTCAGAGTTTGAAGTTTAAATTCAGCACGAAGTATGCAACACAAAGTATTCAACGCTAAAGTGTTCTACCTAAAACCCACAACCTCATACCTACAACCTCATAACCCATGCAACCTTTTAGAATAACAAACCGACTTATAAATAGATTTAAGTATTAAGATTTAATGGTTAAGATTTTTGAATCTCCGGGCTTCTGTACAGTTGCCCGGTTTTTTTTGGACAAAAAAAGTCCGTTGATGTATTCAACGGACCACCAATATCTTAAATAAAATTGTTTTTAAACAACTGCTTTTTCATCTGCTGTGCGATGATCGGCCATATCAGGAATATCGTCTGCTTTATACGCTCCTGAATCCAGTTTCTTTTTACAAGCTTCAAATGCTGCCAGAGTGATT
>JBBSUB010000367.1:0-3691 GCA_038235345.1 Chitinophagales bacterium | reverse complement strand
CACCAATGGAATCCTGCAGATAGATAATAATCCGGTGGAGAATGCTGTACGCCCTGTAGCCATCGGTCGCAAGAATTATTTATTTGCCGGAAGTCATGATGCCGCCCAGCGTGCTGCTATGATTTATTCGCTGGTCGCTACCTGCCGGATGCATAATATAAATCCGTTTGACTGGCTGAAAGATGTGTTTGAACGCATGCACCTCTACACTACTAAAAATATACATGAACTCCTGCCACAAAACTGGAAGAAAAAAGAGGAGAATTAGACGGGAGGGAATGGGTTGGTCGATGGCTTACTTATAAAATAATTAAATAAAAATTTTTATTATATTTAACATATTTTTGCATAGTTTGAGAAATTAACTTTGCTGAGATTTAGAAGAATTTACAATTTTCCTATACTTTTATACTTTGAGATCATTTTACCAAAAAAATTCACCAAATGAAATTAAAAGATATATCCAAATTAAGTAACAGAGGATTTATTCATAATATCCTTTTATTTTTTTTATTGGTTTTTTATGCTGATTTATCGTTTCCTGAAGGGCCTTGGATCTCCATATTTAATATTGGGCTTTCAACGTTTATTTTTGCTTTATGTTTATACAAAATAAATAAATGGTTATTTCGCGCCTTTTTAATATCTGTTAGTTTAGTTACAGGAATTTATTATCCAATATTAGAGTTTTTCGGCCCTATTTCACCTTCAAGCATTGAAGCAGTGATGGCTACTAACAATAATGAAACTAGTTCTTATTTAACCATTATACCTAAACTTCTTTATCTGAAAGCTTTCTTAATTATTCTAATTGGAATCTTACTAAGCTTTCTGAATTATCGTTTTGTCAAAACCAAATTTTCAATAATCATATTGGTTCTTTTTTTAGGATCGGCGTTTTCGAAGCGCTTCTTATTTTCGCGTGAAAATTATTACGGTCCAACAGAGGGTGCATTTAATATTATTCCGGCAAAGGTATTGGAAAAGTTACCTCACTTCTATAAAACCGCATTAAAAGGATTGAACTACCAGAATCAATTGTTAACAGAAAAAGACAATTGGCAGATCGAGAGCTCAAATCCAGATAAAGAACTATATATTATCATAATCGGAGAGAGTGTCAGATATGATGTTTTTTCTGATCCAAAATTTATGCAGCCTCATCCGTTGGACACCATTCCAAAAATCAATTTTGAGCATGCCATTTCGTATGCAAATAATACGATATCCTCTATCAGGAGTGCTATGGTACTTAAAAACAAGAGTGATCCTACTGAATATTTTTTTCCGAACAATATAGTGAATTTGGCAAAAAAAGCTGGTCTGCATACTGAATGGTTGTCAAACCAATTTACTGTAGGCACGTATGAAAATTATACAACTGCGCTGGCAAGATGCGCCGATTACTCGCAGTTTCTAAATAATACAATGCTAAAGGAAACTTATGATAGGGGTGAGCCCGATTCTCTTTTAGGTCCGTTATTAAAAGAACGACTTTTACAAGATAAAAATAAAAACTCTCTATATTTCCTCCACACTTTTGGCTCTCATCCCTCGGCCTGTATAACAACCAATGGTGCTTATGACAAATTTGTTTTATCGGATGAGATTTCATGCTATATAAAAACAGTAAGCAATTTAAAAAAACTCATTTATGAAGTTTATCAAATAGCCAAAGAAGATGGGAAAACTTTTAAAATCATGTATTTCTCTGATCATGGGTTAGCTTACGATCCCGAAAACAAGGTACTTAAACATGTTTATTCAAAGCAAAGTTATACAATTCCATTATTTATTTTAGCTGATGATCTTACGAAAAATATAAATATTGATGCACCCAGAAATCTTGGAGATTTTCTAAACCTATTCCAGGAATTCACCGGCATTCAGGCAAAGGGCATGTTTTATGATTATCGGTTTACGTCAGAAGATGAACAAAAAAATTTTGATCAACTTTCGGATGGCCAAAATTTCAATCAAGTTAAAAATAGTCCAATACCTTATCCGTAAATCAAACAGCTTGTATATTTTATTATATGTGCTTGGTATTAATACTGAGCGAACATCAATAATATTTTTCAGGCAATTCAAAATCTAATTTTCACTCTAAATTGCAATTGCATTAATAAAGAGAGGTTTCTCGCGGATCACCGCAGATCACCGCAGATGGAAGGCACGCAGATTATCGCTAATCTTATTCTGCGAAAATCTGCGTATAAAATCCGCGTAAATCTGCGAAAAACAAATCCGCGAGAAAAGAATTCTAAAAGGATCCAGAAAACTTTACAACCTTCCAATCCACTTCCCTTCAACTGTCCGATACTTTTTCATCGCATTCGCCGTCATGCAGGAATGAACCGGAAGAATATACAGAATATCCCCAATTATGTATTGATCCATTTTCTTTTCCGGAAGAGTGATGGTTCCATGTTCCTGGGATAGGCTTTTAATGTACATCTCTGGAATAATCTTTCCTCAGCCGCTTTTGGTTTTTTCGTATCCCTACGAGCAACCCCATATTCCTTTTGTTTAAATAGGCCTGGATATTTGCGTGATGGAAAAACAGAAAACAAATCGGGAGATCATGGTTGCTCATATTGAAGCCTGCGATGCCAGCGGAATGAGCGTTACAAATTATTGCAAGGAGCATAGCCTGCCAAAATCAAAATACTATTACTGGCAAAAGCGACTAAATTCAAGCAAGCCAGTAAACTCTTTTAAGCAAATCGCTCCCTTTCAAAATCATAATTTTTCTGGTGCGCCTGTTGTTATCAACTTTCCCAATGGTATGCAAGTAGCATTTAATGGCAGTGTTAATCCACAGGTATTAAAAGAGCTGATATGTTACATTTGACTTCCTCCTGCCGCTACTTTTACTACCATGGCTTTGCCGATATGCGCAAAGGAGCCTATAGCTTAAGCGGATTGGTGCGTAATGAGATGCAATTAAATGTACTTAGCGGTGATGTGTTTATTTTCATAATCAGGCGGGCTAATAAAATCAAACTACTGCAATGGGATAACGATGGGTTTTCATTATATGAAAAGAGATTAGAAAAGTCACTTTCGAAAGGCCGCAAGACAACGACAATATTACCCATTTTCCTCTCACCCACTTGCAGCTTCAACACATTTTAAACGGGGTGATTTTAAGAAGTGTACGCCATAAAAGCAGGTACAGGCATATTGGCTGAAAGGCCTGTCATCACTGCTTAAAATTAGTTTCGGCATTCACTTTGAACTGTACTTTTTATCGAAACAATTGTTCCATATACCGATTATAAAAAGCTTTATGAAGAGGCGCAGGTTGAAATCCAAACCTTGCGCCTGGAAGTGCAATCTTTGCAGTTGCAAATAAAAGAGCTTAAAGCAATTGTCTTTGGCAGCAAGGGTGAGAAATTTATCTCCGCCAATACAGAAGGTGTAACAGCGCCTGATATGTTCCCGGAAGACAAGTTGGGAGAGCATACAGTAGTAAAAACCACACTGGTACAATACGAGAAGAAAAAGACGAAATTATCCGTCCAACATCCTGGGAGAAACCCCTTACCGGACACGCTTCGCAGGGAGATCATTGAGATAAAGCCAAAAGAAGACGTAAGCCATCTTAAAGCAGTCAGTAATCAAATAACCGAAGTACTGGAATATCAACCGGGAGAATTATTTGTCAAAAGATATGTACGTCCGGAAT
>JBBSUB010000366.1:0-3712 GCA_038235345.1 Chitinophagales bacterium | reverse complement strand
GAATTTCCTTTGAATAAATTGGCAGGAGTCTGATTTTTTTCAAACCATAAATCAGATCTTATTTAAAAATTGGAACCATCTAAACAATCAGGACCAATACGATTCGTGGGACACGAATCGGGGCCGTTAAAGTAATTGTTACCGGAAAGTAGTAATTCGTGCTTTCGTTCGCACTTATGTTCGTAATTGGTGTGTACTGCTTAAATTCAGGCCATTCCATCGTACAGCCTAAATTCAGGCCATTCCATCGCGCCGCCTAAATTTCAGGCCATTGCGCCGCGCCGCCTAAATTCGTGTCTCACGAATTTCCTTTGAATAAATTGGCAGGAGTCTGATTTTATTCAAACCATAAATCAGATCTTATTTAAAAATTGGCACCATCTAAACAAACGCCGACAATACGATTCGTGATACTAATCGGGACGCCTACGGCATTCTCAAGAAGTTATATAGTAGTTTGAAGTTTGTAGTTTGTAGTTACTTCACACAGCTCAAAACTCTTATCTCAAAGCTCACTGATCATTGGCTCGCAGCTCATTACTCAGTGGTTTTTCGGAATCCGATTCATATTCCAGATTAAACAATCATTCCAATCCCAATCTTTTCGCTGTTCCGTTGCTTATCAAATAAGTTAATAAAACAATGGTTAGAGTACTGGAAGGCATCAGGATAGCTGCCATCAAAGGAGATAACAATCCCTGCACTGCAAAGAAAAGCCCGACCACATTATAGATGACTGAAAATCCAAAGCAAATTTTTATAATGGTTTTGCCTTTGGCGCATAAACGAATCAGCTTCTGTAAATTATTCAGTTTTTTTCCTTCCAGGATCGCATCAGCCGCAGGCGTAAAATTATTGGTGTCTTCTGCTATACAAATTCCAACATCGCTCTGTCGCAATGCTCCGGCATCATTGAGGCCATCTCCGGTCATACCCACAGTCATCCCTTTTTCCTGTAATTCTTTTATATAGTTCAATTTGTCTTCAGGTTTTTGCTGAAAACGGATCTCAACTTTTTCTCCTAAAATGTCCTTGAAATATTTTTCCTGGTAAGGTTCATCACCGGAAAGAAGCGAAACAGGAATTGTATTTTTAAGATCACCCAGCATTTCTTTTACCCCCACGCGTAAGGATTGCTGAAGAACGAAATAGCCTTTTTCTACTCCGTCTATTTCTACAAATAAGGCTGTACCATTTACCGATGGATCGATATTGGTTTTATTCATAAAGGATAGAGTGCCGATAACGATCTTATGGCCAACCACAATTCCTTCTACACCCAGACCTGGATGTTCTTTAAATTGTTTTACGGGATAGGTAGAGTCAGAGGCCAATAATGCCCGGACAGGTTTGCTCAATGCATGCGTGGTGGGAGTGGTCAGGGAAGTGATCCAGTTTTTTTCCTCAGAAGTAAGTTCTACGCCTTTGTATTTGGCGGAAATGGTATTAGAAGAAGTAAGTGTTCCTGTTTTATCAAATACAATATGATTTAATTTCCCAAAAGGTTCTATCACATGCGCATTCCGCAGAAATAATCCATTCCTACCCAGGATCCTGATCAGGTAACCATTTGTAAAAGTGGCTGTCAATAACAAACCGCATGGACAGGCGATAATTAATACGGCAGTTACGGCAGGCCATATTTTACTCACATCATTCTGGCTCCAGTATATAGCTGATGTAGCAGCAATCGCCAGGACGACCCAGGTAAAATTTCTTGCCAGTTTATGCACAAAAGAATTCTTTTCATTATCTTTTTTCGAATCTTTTGAACGGGTATCCTTATTCCATAAACTTGTCAGGTAACTATTGGCTACTTCTTTCATGGATAGAATTTCTATGACTCCGCCCAGTTGTTTCCCGCCTGCATAAATCATTTTTCCCATTTCTTTTTCTACAGGAAGAGATTCTCCTGTAACAAAACTGTAATCGATCTGGGCTTTTCCTTTTACAAGAATTCCATCCGTCGTTATTAATTCATTGTCGTGAACGCGAATAGTATCGCCTGGTTTTAATTTTACAAGTGGAGTAGGGATATCTTTCCCATTATTATCAATGACAGTAGCGGCAATCGGGAAGTAATCTGTATAATCCCGCTCAAAAGAAAGCTGACCATACGTTTTGTCCTGTAGCACACGGCCGATTAACATGTAAAAAACAATACCAGTCATACTATCAAAATATCCGCCTCCTGTAGAAGCAAACACTTCTACAAGGCTGCGTACGAAGGTGACCAGAATAGCAAGGGCCACGGGAAAATCTATATTGAGGTGTTTGTTCTTTATTCCTTTCCAGGCGGAAATAAAGAAAATATTCGCACTATAAAAGAATACCGGGATTGCCAGAACCACATTCAAATACCGGAAAATATTTCCAAGATTCGCTTCCTGGTTGGCATCTGAAGCAAAATATTCCGGAAAACTAAGAAGCATTACATTTCCAAAACAAAAACCTGCTACACCTAAACGGTAGAGAAGCGATTTGTTTACAGATGGTTTTTTACCATCCAGTTTATTCATGCTGATGTGTGGTTCATACCCGATAGAAACCAGTGTTTCTACAACTTTTCGAAGACTTATTTTATTTTCATCATAAATAATGCGGACTTCTTTTTTCAGAAACTGAATGTCGGCACGAACAATTCCGGGTTCAATCCTGTGCAGATTTTCTAAGAGATAAACACATGAACTGCAATGGATCAATGGAATGTAAAAAGTAACATGCGCTTGCCCCTGATCCTTAAACTGAATAAGAGATTCTGCAATAGATGCTTCCTCCAGGAAAGCAAACTTATTGGTGCGTTCTATTTCGCGGCGATTGATTCCTGCATTCTGATTCAGATCATAATAGGTACAGAGTCCGGTTTTATTTAATAATTGATAAACCGTCTGACAGCCATTGCAACAAAAATATTTTTCATCAAACTTTATATCCATGTCAGGACAATCTTCGCCACAATGAAAACATTTTTCATGCACATGTTTTGAAGGAACATCTCCTATGGAAGTATTATCTGTAAATGATTTTTTTTGATTTTTCAAAGCACATTATAATTATGAAAAGGATCGGGCAAAAGAGGTGCAAATATCGGTTTTTTGTTTTTGGGGTTTTATGAGGGCGGTCAGGTTTGATATTGAGGAAGGTCAGGAAATATACAGTAAATTGCAAGCCCAAACCTGGTAAATTAAAAAATGAATAATATTTTACGATACAAAGAATATTATGCAGACGTACATTTCAGTGCAGAAGATAAAGTATTCTATGGGCAAATGATTGGTACAAACGATTTGGTGAATTTTGAATCTCATTCCGTAAAAGGACTTAAAAAATCTTTTAAAGAAGCGGTGGATGATTATTTGGAAATCTGTAAAGACCTGAAATTAAAAATTACAAAGAGAAAAATTTCCAAATAAATCTGATATCAGAAGTAAAATAAACAGAAAATAATCTGCGTGATTCTATCCCTTTGATTTTTTAGCAATATCCTTCGCAATCTTCTTCGCAATCTTCTTCGCGTCTAAACCAATCTCACGAATCTGCCCGGCGGGACTTATCCAATAACCACAAAAATAAAGTCCATCCTTTCCAAAATATTTCTGATGATTTATGCTCACTCGCAGATCAGCAAAGCGATTCGGATCCAAACCGGGAATGTCACTGAAATTCCGTTCATAGCCAATGGCTGCGATGATGACATCAAAACGTTCGTTTT
>JBBSUB010000365.1:0-3718 GCA_038235345.1 Chitinophagales bacterium | reverse complement strand
TTGCAGATTTAAATAGAGATAAAACTCCCTCCCGGTAAATACATCTCAATGTATTTTAAAATGTCGCTGGTTGGCGTCCCACTAACAGGATCTGTGCCTCGTCGGAGGTATATCTATTGTCCTACATTAACGTGTCGTTAGGACATTTTGAAGTGCACCCAATCACCCTCTCTTAGCCTACTCTTAAAATAAAATAGTTTTCCCCGCATTAAACGTCATCAACAGGAAAAAAAATGATCCGTTTGTTTCTTCTAAAAATGGTTTATTCAACCAAAATAAAGGACGTTATTATTCTTTAAAATGTAGAAAAACGAATGCAAAGTCAAAGGATATTTTTATGGAAAGGATAGAAACAGGAAGAAAGTAAGACAGATAGTTCAGTCACGGCAAAAAAAAACTTCCACAAATTTTATTCCAAAAAATAAGATACTTACCTTTACTGCGCCAAAAAACAATTTTACAAAAAATTAAGTATGTCGTTAAGCCAACGTTTACAACAAAAACTTTTACAGAAATTATCCCCGCAGCAAATTCAGTTAATGAAATTATTGCAGGTGCCTACCGCCCATCTGGAAGAAAGAATTAAAGAAGAACTGGAAGAAAATCCAGCCTTAGAAACCATGGAGGACGGGCATGTGGACGGACCAGAAGATGGTGCAGAGGATTTTGAAAAGACCGAAGACGATTACGAAAAAGATGGAAGTGAAGAAGATTATGACAACATAGATATTAGTGAGTATGTGAATGACAGTGACGATGAACCAGGCGATTATAAGTATCGGGATGATAATTATGGAGATCCTAATGAAACGAAGGTTATTCCACATAAAGTAGAAACCTCTTTTTACGATACGCTCAAATCCCAGTTACTCATGTTGGATCTGGATGAGAAACAGCGTAAAGTAGCAGAGCAAATTATTGGAAGCATTGATGATGATGGTTACCTGCGGCGGGAAACTTCTTCCATTGCTGATGACCTGGCCTTTCGTCAGAACATTGACTGTACAGAAAAAGAAATTAAAGACCTGGTTGAACTTATACAGCAATTTGACCCTGCCGGTGTGGCTGCACGTGATTTACAGGAATGTTTGTTATTACAATTAAAAAGAAAGGCTGCACACGGCCAGGACTTAGACATTGCCATAGAGATAATTTCCAACTATTTTGATGAGTTCACGAAAAAGCATTACGAAAAAATACAAAAGGCACTGGATCTGGATAATGATTCCATAAGGGAGGTTATTAACCAGATAATTAAATTAAATCCAAAACCGGGTGGACAGGTTGGGGAAACCAATAAATTACAGAGTTATGTAATTCCCGATTTTTTTGTTTTGAACAACAGCGGCATTCTGGAGGTAAGTTTAAATTCCAAAAATGCTCCTGACTTGCGCATTAGTGAAGGGTACAGGGATATGCTGAAAGATTATGATAAAGGAAGTAAGAAAGATAAGCGCCAAAAAGAAGCCGTACTTTTTATTAAACAAAAAATTGATTCAGCCAAATGGTTCATAGATGCTATCAAGCAAAGACAGCACACGTTGTTAAGCACCATGAATACGATTGTTGAATATCAAAAACAGTTTTTCCTGACCGGAGAAGACACAGATCTGCGACCGATGATCTTAAAGGATATTGCCGAAAGAACATTCCTGGATATCTCTACCGTCAGCAGGGTGGCTAATAGTAAATTTGTTCAAACCGAATTTGGAACATACCGGCTAAAATTCTTTTTCAGTGAAAGCCTTGTAACAGACAGCGGAGAAGAAGTAAGTACCAGGGAAGTAAAAAGTATTCTGAACGACTTCATAGATCAGGAAAATAAACAGAAACCGTTGAGTGATGAAAAACTCACGGAGGCATTACAGGAAAAAGGCTATAATATTGCACGAAGAACCGTTGCCAAATACAGGGAACAATTAAATATTCCTGTAGCCCGCCTAAGAAAAGAATTATAGTATGGACACACTTTCCCTGCCACCTGAAAAAGCAATACAACATCCCAATGGAAATGGTGTGGCACATCCGCCACTGGCAAGATGGATCGCTCATTTTATTTCAGTCATTTTTCATCCATTGTTTATACCGGTAATGGTCACCTGGTATCTTATTTATTTACAACCCGGATTGTTTACCGGGTATTCAGCAAATGAAAAACAAATGGTGCTTATACGGGTAGGGTATAATACCATCTTTTTCCCGGCGCTTACAGTTTTACTGCTGAAAGCTGTAGGATTTCTTAAAAACATTTATTTAAAAACCCAAAGGGAGAGAATCATCCCTTATATCGCCACAAATATTTTTTATTTTTGGACATATCTTGTTCTTAAAAACCACCCAGGAACGCCTTCCGTTTTAACCAGTTTTATATTAGGGATATTTCTTGCTTCTTCTATTGCACTTATAGCCAATATTTATTTTAAAATAAGCATGCATGGCCTGGGCGTTGGAGCTTTTACAGGAGTTATGTTACTGTTGATTTTTACTGGTTTTCCTTTTACTATCTTTTTACCTGCTATGGTTGTTTTCGTATTAACAGGTGTTGTAGCTACCTCAAGACTTATTGTGAGCAATCATACTCCTTTTGAAATTTACACCGGAATATTAATTGGGATTCTTTGCCAGCTCATTGGTTATTTCGTGGTGGCATAATTCATTTTCGAGTTTTAAATTTACTCATCCCGACGCCTCCCATCAAGGGTCAGTTACGCAATTGGTAAAATAAAATTTCCTGCTGCTTTCCCAATTCTTTTTTGAATACATTTATGTTTTGGCTAATTTATAAGCAAACTCAAAAATCATGGCATTCAAAAATCTCTCTGAATGGATAATTAAATTTCCAATTTTAGAAGAAGTAATAAAATTACAACCGGTTACATGGATAAATCCGGATCGAAAAAAGATGCAAAATATTTCTTCCCTTCCCCTGAACCTTCACGACATGGAAGAAGCAGAAAAATTATGGCATCGGTTTGCACCCTATCTTATAAAAGTATTTCCTGAAACAAGAGAAACAAACGGAATCATTGAGTCACCGCTAAAAGAAATTTCTTATTTTACTAAATTATTGAACGAAACAGGAGGTGGTGAAACAGTGGGTAAATTATTTCTAAAATGTGATAACTCTTTACCCGTAGCAGGTTCAATAAAAGCCCGTGGAGGTTTTTATGAGGTGCTTCATTATGCCGAACAACTTGCTTTGGAAGCTGGGCTAATAAAACAAACCGATAATTATTCATCGTTCACAGGCGAAAAATTCAGAGCACTTTTTAGTCAACACGTCATTGGCGTAGGTTCTACAGGAAATTTAGGTTTAAGTATTGGTATTATGAGTGCGCAATTGGGTTTCCAGGTTTCGGTGTATATGAGTTCCGATGCAAAGGAATGGAAGAAGAATTTATTGCGCTCCAAAGGTGCAAAAGTGATTGAATTTAAAGGAGACTTTGGTGAGGCTGTTAATGCCGGAAGACGACTGACAATCGCTGATCCAAGGGGCTATTTTGTGGATGATGAAAATTCAAAAAACTTATTTTTAGGGTATAGTGTAGCGGCTTTCCGGCTAAAAAAACAATTAGAAGATTTACACATCCAGGTAGATGCAGATCACCCGCTTTTTGTCTATTCTCCCTGCGGCGTGGGCGGTTCTCCTGGTGGTGTTGCTTTTGGATTGAGACAGATTTTCGGAGATCATGCGCATTGCTTCTTTGTGGAACCCACT
>JBBSUB010000364.1:0-3720 GCA_038235345.1 Chitinophagales bacterium | reverse complement strand
TCCTGGTATCTTGCCTTATTATACAAGCATAAAAACAGGGAGACAGAAGCAATCCGGCAACTTGATAAATGCGGCAACAAACCTGACTTTGCGCCATTCTATGCTTTTCGGGCTTCATTCAAAAACTCACCTTCTCCGAAAGAAGATTTTGGAAAAGCCATTTCTTTAGATAAAAATGATTGGCGATATATGAAATTATATGCGGAATATTTATTAGAAAAAGGAGAAGAACAAAAAGCGTCTGATCTATTAAGCGCGTTTTATAAAACCCAACCAAATAATTACATCATCGGCATGCTCTATGCCCGGGCACTATTGCTGAACCGTAATTTTAAAGAATCCTCCCTTGTATTATCCACCTTGAAGATCCTGCCTTTTGAAGGAGCTACTTCCGGACATGAATATTATCGTGAATCTCTGCTAATGCAGGCTATTAATGCCGTTAAAAAGAACCAATTTTCACAGGCAAAAATAATGATTGACTCCGCCAAATTATGGCCTCTACATTTAGGCGCAGGTAAACCGTATAATACCAATATTGATGACCGGCCCGAGGAGTGGTTATTGTATCTTAGCGAAGTAAAAAAGGATCCGAAGCAAGCACAAAAACATTTACAAAATATCCTGGATAAACGGAATCCAAAATTATATGCCAACGCTTCTGTTCCACAAACGAATGACCTGATAACAGCCTGGGCTATTGAGCGCTTAAATTCACACGTCAGGGCATTGGAGTGGATCAACCAAAGAATCAGCCTATACCCTCAAAGTGATATTCTTTTATGGGTAAAAGAAAGCTTTCAGAAAAATAACCAATCTAAATCCGATCGGGCGGAATCGGCCAAACGACTATTAATCAGCATGATGGAAACTGGACTTGATAGATAGAGTTTCAAGACTTTTCATCTTGCGTAGTCTATGCTTCACTTTTATTTTATTTTAATTCCTTTATGCGCATATTTCGAAAATAGACCACAGATCCATGGCCCAAAAATCCTAAGTGACCTTTATCCCGGAAAATTCCCGGATGATCTTTATGATCCATCGTTCCATTTTTACGGGCATCAGTCAGATCACCATCCAGAATGACTGTCCCATTTAAAGTTACTTTTACTTTTGGTCCCTTTACTACTACCTCCTGGTAATTCCATTCACCAACAGGTTTCAAATATCCTCTCTTCGCAGGTATAACGCCATACACAGATCCATGATATTGATATTTTTCGAGACTCTTGTAAACTTCGGCATCGTTATCCAAAATCTGTAATTCCATGCCTGTATAGGCAGCATCTCCTTCCATCGGGGCGCGGATTCCCAGGCCATTATTAGCTGCCGGTGTGAGTTTGAATTCAAAACGAAAAACGAAATCACCATATTCATCTTTAGAATATAAATTTCCGCGCGACCCTGGCTGAGGTCGAATGACCATCAAACCATCTTCTATAATATAATCAGTCGTGTTACCTGTCCATTCATTCATGTTGGTTCCATCAAATAAGACTTTGTAATCTTCCTTTTTCTCCTGGTCAGACAAAGCAAACTTCTCCATGCGTGGAATTTCCTTAATGTATATATCCCGATAGGCTACCCGTGAACCATGCGCCTGTAATTCAATTTGTTCTTCCGGGAAAAGCGGCATCTTCCTGTCCCAATAATTTTCAAGAGGTACATTATCCGTCACAAGTTCACCATTTAAATAAACCGTTACTTTATCACCCACCATTTTAATATCAAAATGATTCCATTCACCTAATTTATTATCAGCCACTTTTAAGGGTTTACTTTCATTTTTCTGGTTGTTGTATAAACCCCCGGAACCTACCTGCGCACCTACTTTCACCCGGGAAGTATCCCACATTTGTACCTGCGGTGTCCCGCGTAAATATACCCCGGCATCTCCTTCCTTGTGGCCTTCATCGTATATCTTCCAATCCAGTTGCATTTCCATGTCCCCATAATTTTTCATGGTAGCTATATTATCACCTTTACCGGTAAATACCAGGGTTCCATTCTCAACAACCCAACCGTTTTTCATTACTTCATCAGCCTTTTTCTGCTCTTCCTCCAATTTACTTTTAGTCATTTTAGAACGTGCAATGGGATTTCCTACCAGGCCTTTCCAGCCCGTTAAATCTTTACCGTTGAACAATTCTACGTAGCCTTCTTTTTGAGGCATATCATCCAAAAATTTTTGAATCGATTTTTGAGCATACACGGCATCAGCACCTCCCAAAGCTTTCATCGCTTTGGTAAGCCATGATCTTACCAGTGTGCCATAGAAAGATTTATTACTTAAACCGATATTCATAACCGCATCTGCAGCTTTTTGTTTGGTAGCGTCATCATCTAAATACCCGGCGGCAAATGCAAGTGCAGGAAAAGTAGTTATGCCTGCTGTTTCACTCAAGATGCGATTCTTTTGGGAAGCTGTATTTGCCGCTTCCATCGCCTTTTTAAGCAATAATAATTTTTGTTCCTGAGGTACCTTCGCTTTTTTAATTAAGCCAATATAACTTAACAGTGCAGCTTCCTTATGTTGCTTTTCAGTTCCTTTAGAAGCGATGGAGTATAATACTTCCATGGCATTACTATTTGGCCAGGAATTTAATGCCATAAAAGCTTTTTGTTTCGTATTGCCAGTACTGTTTTTATACGCTTCATATACCACATCAAGCGCATGCTGAGAACCAATGGCACTCCATAAAGGAAAATAAAGAAATTGCTTCTCTTTAGGACTTGCCTTCATTTTATCTAAAACAAGGATTTCTTTTTCACCTGTTTCTTTTCCGTCGAGAGCATTGTTAATGGAATTCTCTATAACAGTGATTTCTGATTCGTTTGATACAGATTGAAGCAATGCAAACAATTGAGGCAGAGATTCCAAATTAGCTACAGATGGTAAAGCCAACAAAGCTGATTTTTTAACTTCCGGGACAGAACTTGTGATTTGCGAAGCGATAAGAGAAAAGCTTTCTTTAGCATGTCTTTCACCCAGGACATCCAGCAATATTGCTTTTTTACTGCCCTCAAACTGAGGCACCTTTGCTATGATCATTTTTATTAATCCGGGATCATTCACTAACAATAAAGCCTGTTTTACACTAGCCGTACTCTCATCGTTGCCTTTTTTCAAAATATCCAATAGTTTAGAAGCCACATTTTGACCACCTATTTGCGCCATAGCAATAATTGCAGCATTCTTTACCTCTTTATTTTTAGAGCTGACCGCATATTTAGAAATAGATTTCAATGAGGAGGTGTTTTTGTTATTGCCCAAAAAACGTATAATATCCTCCTGAGCTTCAGGTGAAGCCCTCTTCAATTTTTTTAAAAATAATCTGGAAGTCTCATTATTTAATAAGGGTGCAGCCAATTTCAATGCTCCATTTCTGTATTCGATATCATTGTCTGTGGCGGCTTTTACCAATTGTTTCATGGCATTTTCTTTATCCACCTCCACGACGGAATTTAGTGCGGCTGTTTTTGCAAGCACACTGCTTTTTTCTGAATTTTTATAAAAAGCATTGGCAAGATCTTTTGCGACCTGGGAATGTCCGTTCGCATTCAGGTTACTGATATAGGATGCATACATCGCTGTTGCATATTTATTTTCGAAATCCTTACCTGCGGCGCGGGTTTCATTCAACAATAGTCCAGCGGAAGAAGGATCCGCAATTTCCGATAAGGCAAAAAGAGCTGCTTCTTTTTCCTTCATATTGT
>JBBSUB010000363.1:0-3735 GCA_038235345.1 Chitinophagales bacterium | reverse complement strand
TTACCATGTCATTCTTCATTTTGTAAATACCGGTGATATTCCTTTTTCTTTTCCCTGGCAATATGAAAGGCGCCAACGGTTGCCGTCATCAAAAGCATGGCGACCATTTCAACACCTAAAATATATGGTCCAAATAAAGACATACTTACTTCCTTTGAATCAATGATGCCTGTTTCACCCGCAGGCATATCCAAATTGGCAAAAACATATATTAATTCGATCAGTAAAATCAAACTTAAAATGCCGGGACCAATCCAGTTTTTTATTTTGAACCATTCCTTTTCCTGCTTTAATGCTTCCTTTCCCTGGTTCAGCATCATAATCACAAAAACGAATAAGATCATAATAGCACCGGCATAAATAATTACTTCCAAAGCCGCAATAAAGGGCGCTCCCAGTAGAAAAAATATAACGGAAACAGACAGCAATGAAACGACGAGATATAATAATGCATGAACCGCATTCGTGCGGGTCACAACCAAAAAGGTCGTGATGATAGCAATGATAGCGGTGATGTAAAAGATTACATTCATTGGCTGTGAATTTTAATTCATTAAAGACTTTATATTAAGGCATTAAACTTTTTATATCCACCGGCGGGTTTCTATCCTGTGCGCCTTCACCCTTACCTTTTCCTTTTATAGACACACCCGCCTGTTCGTAATAACTATATCCATGATATTTTCCTTGTCCGCTAATTAGTAAATCTTCTTTATTATATACCAGGTTTTGCCGGTTGTATTCGCTCATTTCATAATCGGGAATCAATTGTATGGCATACGTCGGACACGCATCTTCACAATAGCCGCAAAAAATGCATCGTGAGAAATTGATCGTAAAAATATCCGGATACCTTCTTCCATACTCATCTTCTGTAGCCTGAAGTGAAATACAATCTACAGGACAAGCCTCAGCGCACAGATAACATGCTACGCACCTTTCATCACCTTCCGGATCTCTTGAAAGAATAATTCTCCCCCTCCAACGTGGTGCGAGTGGCGCTTTTTTTTCCGGATATTCAATCGTAACCCGTTTTCTGAAGGCATGTGAAAATGCGATTCCTATTGATCTTAATATGCTTAACATGTCATACTTTTTTTAGGTTTTAAAAACTCCGGTTTTACTGTGTTAATAAAATAATGGCACCGGTAATCAAAATATTTAACAGCGATAATGGTAAAAGAACTTTCCATCCCAGAGACAATAACTGATCATACCTTGGTCTCGGTAAAGAAGCCCTCAACAAAACAAAAAATAGTATTAAAACAAATGTTTTTAGAAAAAACCACACAACAGGCGGAAGAAATGAAGGCCCCAGCCAGCCGCCTAAGAATAAGGTGACCGTAAAGGCAGAAATAAGTGTGATTCCTAAATATTCTCCTACGAAAAACATCCCGAATTTCATACTGGAATATTCTGAATGATAACCCGCAACCAATTCACTTTCGGCTTCCGGAAGATCGAGGGGGAGACGATGTGTTTCTGCAATTCCGGCTATAAAAAATATCACGAACCCAACTATCTGTGGAAAAACAAACCACATTCCCTTCTGGGCATTTACTATTTCACTTAAATTAAATGAACCGGCAAGCATCACCACACCCATGAGGGATAAGCCCATAAACACTTCATAAGAAATCATTTGCGCTGCACCTCTCATGGAACCTAACAAAGAATATTTATTATTGGAGGCCCAGCCGGAAAGTACGACGCTGTAAGCACCGAGAGAAGAACAGGCTAAAAAGTAGAGAACGCCAATGTTTAGATTCAGCACCATAATTCCCGGAGCGAACGGAATAATCGCAAAGTTCAGCAATACAAAAATCATTATGATGGCAGGCGCAATCACAAATATTTTCTTATCCGCAAATTTTGGAATCCAATCTTCTTTAAAAAATATTTTTATCATATCCGGAATCACCTGTAGAATACCGAAAGGCCCTATTCTGTTAGGACCTAAACGATCCTGCCAAAGGGCAAGCATTCTTCTTTCTACCCAAATCAAATTGGCAGCGATGCTTAGGACTACCAAAAGCACCCCGACTATTATCAGTATGTGAACCCAGAAATCACTCATTTTTATTTGATTTTAAGGTTGTAATAAATGGATATTGAATTCCCTTAGTTGCATCGAGTCCTTTTGGTAAACCAATGATTCCTTCTGCAATGCCGGTTTTTAAGTTTACAGGAAATTGTAATTGCTGCTCATTAAACTGTATGGTTACTGATTGTCCTTCAGTAATACCGGCTTTGGATGCATCATTTATATTCACTGCTATGTATGGTGCCGGCACCCTGGTTTCCACTGCAGGACTCAATGCACTCAACTCTTCTGATCCGAAAATATGATAAAGAGGAAGTACCGTCCATTCTCCCCCTTTCGCAGAAAACGCATCCGGAATATTTTCAAAATAAGTTGAACCAGGATTTTCCGAAACCTCAAATAGCCTGATACCAGGATCTCCACCTATTAAAGGACCTTCCATTTCAGTCAGAAATTTATGGACAGACTGCGCAGAATTCCATCCCGGACGCCAAATAAAAGGAATAACAGCAGGCTGTGGCTTCCCCGGATACCCTTCCATTGTAAAAGACATTGGAGAATCCGGATCTTTTGGAGATTGCACTTCACTTACATTTTCATTGGCATGCATGGCAGTTCTACCGGAGTAGCGATGTGGCTCACGTGGGATTTTTTGAGTTCCTTCTCTGAAATTCGCATCCTGTGCAGCCATTTTAATGGCTTTTAATTCAGGGAAGTCTTTAACTAGGTTGTTGATGACATCATCGAGATTATTGATTGAATCTGTTGAATTATTTTTCATTTCATTGAGCCATTTCCAACTGCTCATTACCTCATTTCGGGGAGAATAGGAAGCGAAGAAACGTTGTACCCGTCCTTCATTATTGATTATCGTTCCACTTGCCTCTGCAAAAGTTCCTGCAGGAATTACATAGTCAGCATTTTTCGTCGTTTCATTCTCAAGGTAATTTAATGCAATCGTGTTCTTGCTTTTTTGAAACAGGTTATCAACCACATTTTTATCCAAAAGCCGATACAAATCATTTTCAAGGATGATCGTTGTATCAGTATCACCTTGTTCTATTTTGATTAATGCGTCTTCGAGATGATTTTCTGTCAACATTTCTAATCCCATTGAATTCGCTTCCGGAACTACAAATACCAATCCCACATCTTTGCCTTTGTCTTTTAATGCACAAGCTACGTTTGCAGCCGCTTCTATTATCGAGGCGTTATACATGCCGGTACCCGTTACTATCAAAGGTTTCGGCGAAGCAAGCAAATCATCTGCTATTGATTTTGCCAATGATTTTGTATCATCATCCAAACTGATTTCCGGCAATTCATTATTGATGATATGTGCAACAGCAAAGCCCAACCGAGCAATATTATCAGAATGAGTCCTGTATGTTTTTGTGGCAATATCATCCAATCTGGTACTGGCTGGTGAAGCAATGTAAAAAGGACCTTTCTCATCCTGTGACATCAACCTTATAGCTGCATCATTCCAGATAGGAATAGTAGATGATTGTATAACTTTATTGATGCCCATTCTCCTGGACGACTGTCTCAAAGAAAGTGCGAGCATAGGCGCAGTATTGGTTACATCTTCTCCTAAAATAAATACTGAATCATATTGTTCTGTTTGTTTTAATGAAGGAGTTCTTACTTTTCCGTTTTTTAGAATTTTAATAATCTTCGTGATTAGATTT
>JBBSUB010000362.1:0-3757 GCA_038235345.1 Chitinophagales bacterium | reverse complement strand
TCAATTAATATCTCTTCTTTTTCTAAAGGAAATTACATCCTTAAATTGAGTGACGGCCAGGCAATTCAGTGGATAAAAAATTAATCATTATTTGTAAATGAGGTAAAAGAGGCTGCTCCATAAAAAGCAGCCTCTTTTTTTTATAAAAAAACAGCTTACAATCCACTTCCGTCACTGTATAATTTAAGTAGAAATCAAAGAAACAAAGAGAGTATATTTTTATATTGTTCGTAAAGCAAAAAACTATCGTCAAGCATTTGAAACATCAGCAAGGACTACTACCGCTTTGCCTCTTTTTTTGCAGTATTCAGCCCATCTTCGCCTCTTGCAATCAATCCACTGTTCGCTCAGCGTTTTTCAAATTCACGAACCATGGCTCTTGCCAAACCCGCTGAAGCACCGGTTATCACCACTGTTTTTTCTTTAAAATCTTTTTTCATTGTCTTTCTTTTTATTAATTGTGAAATACATCTTTTTTTATTATTTCTTTCCAATTCTTTTTTTGATAGCATTAAAAACAAAGCCAGCGGCTACCACACATATCAGGTAAAGCCAACTATAACTGTTTGTTACGGTTTTTGTTTCCGAGCCAAGGGCACTATTTTTAAAGCAGAGAGCCTAAATATTGAGTAGTCATCAGAAACTATTTATTTATCCGCACCATCATTTAAAATGACTGATAAAAATTGGGGATATTCCCCGGTTGACTAAGAAAATTCGCCTGGTTTTGCGCCTGTCCATTTATCATCCAAAAGCTGAATGATCATGAGCTGTGCAGGCTCTTTGCCTACTGTTCCAGACAAATGACCTTTCTGATTTTGCTCATTGGGTTTCGTACTTTGATCACCTCCAAAAGAAACATCTCCCGGCCCCATCTCTACGCGATGACCATCCATTGTTTCAACAAACCATCGTCCGGAGATAGGTATAATCCATTGTGGCTTTGGGTTCTCGTGCCAGTCGCCAATCCAGCCAAAAGGCTGTTCAGAGAACAATATTTTTGATTTCGAACGAAGCAGATGATTATTCCATTGAGGTTCAATATCACCGCTCATAGATTCTTTTTCAAAAGAAGTCAATAGTGCTTTCGTTTGATGGCTTACTCCGTTCTCATCTGTCCACACGTGCCAGTAGGATAGCATGGGCTTTTTCTCTGTTTGTTGATTTTTGTTTTCCATGGCAATCCTGATTTGTTTTGCGATCCATTCCGGTGCTTCCATTGGGCTTAAATGTCCTATCCCTTCGGTTTTTATTAATTTTGCATTATTTAAATAGGGAATTACCTGAGCTTTGATTACCTCCGGAGTAATGACGGGATCATCATCAGAAGTAAGAACAGTCACAGGCATATCGAGATGATGAATATTATCAGCGATGGAATGTTTCATGCCATCCAAAATCCACCATCGCCACGTATCCGGATCAGTACCGAGTTGTGTTTTAAGTGCAAGGTCAAACTGATTATCGGTTAACGATTTTTTCACCGCACCTTTTATTAATTTTTCGGCAATACCCGGCTCTGTATGATGCAGCATGCGTTCTTTTTCTTTTTCAGGCGTATCTTCTATTGTAGGTGGTGAAGGTGCAATTAAAATTAATTGCTGAACAGTATTTTCAGGAACATTCGCGGCTATCTGCAGGGCAATTTTGCCGCCCATTGAATGACCTGCCAATGAATATTTTTTAATCCCTTTCGCTTCTAATTCACTTTGGACGAACTCAGCGAAACCCTGGATTGAAAGCTTTTCCATAGGTGATGTTGATCCAAACCCCGGAAGGGTAACCGCTACACACCGATAGTCATCGGACAGCTTTTCTATCACCCAATCCCAACTGGCTGCAGACCCTCCAAAATAATGCAGAAAAACCAATACTTCCCTCTGGTTTTTTGATTGTATTTCTTCATTATAATTTTTCATGATTTTTTAGGTTTCAGGTGTTAGGTGTTAGGTGTTAGGGGTAGTACCTAACAACTCAAATCTTAGCCAAATTTGGCAAGAGTTTGAAAAAAGTATAGATATCGCATTACGATCAGTAGTTTCTGATTAATAATGTTTCGTAATGGGCCTTTCTTTTCCAGTATTTATTCTTTCTAGAAATCAGATCCGAAACTAATCTGGTTCAAATACGTGAGCACCTTTTTTGTTTTTGTCAGCCAACAGCTCCGTTGAGCTATGTTCCTCATTGAGGTATATAGATTCAAAGTTAATCTCTCTTCTTTTTTCATTCTGGAAAAAAAATTACGAACAGGCAGTTATCAAGTAGAAAGCTACTACCTACAACCTACTACCTACCACCTACTACCTACTACCTTTTTGGTTCTGGCTTGCCAAGTTAGGTGTTAGGTATTTAGTAAGGACATGTTGTTGCCTTGACTGATCAATAGCACCAATTTCAAAGTCTTATACCTGTTAACTGAAAAGAATGAAGCACCATGGAAGCAAATTCTAACCAAAGGCAGTACTAACTGATCCTCCATCCACCCTGTAATTACTACCGGTAATGTAGCTGGCATGTTCAGAACATAAAAATGCAATGACGGAAGCTACTTCATCTGCTTTTCCGCGTCTGTCTTTCACTATATCCGGACGCTTGTTCTTTAAGAACCATTCTATCGCTTCATCTTCTGTAGAATCCCTTTTTTGAGCCAGTTCTTCCATCATTTTATCAGTCATCGGTGTGGCAATATATGCCGGCGAAACACAATTTATCATTACCCCCTTTGGAGAATACGCTTTCGATATACATTTTGCAAGATTGATTATACCCGCCTTACATGCATTGTACGGGCTTTCTTCTTCATACGGTTGTAACGCATTTTCAGACGCAATGAGCACAATGCGGCCCCATCCTTTGTCCTGCATCTGAGGTATAAAAGCACGACAAACCCTTACGGCACCCATTAAATCTATATCAATTGTATTATACCAGTCTTCGTCACTTAACTTTAGAAAATCACCCGCAGCACCTCTTATGCCTGCGCAGTTCACGACGATATCCGTTCCGCCAAATTCCTTCTTTGCCTCTTTGGCTAACATTTGTACTTCTTCATTTTTTGTAAGGTCTGCGGATACAGCAACAATGCGGTTGCTACTCTTTGCATATGACCGAACCTCTTCGGCGGCTTTATCCAATTCTGAATGGGTCTTATCATTTAAAATAATGTTGACACCCTCGGCAGCTAATATTTTTGCTGTTGCCAGGCCAATACCTGAATCCCCACCTGTGACCACTGCAGTCCGGCCTTTTATAAATAAATCCATAACATGTATTTTTTAATTAAATTAATTGTGTTTCCAAATTCGTTGGTCACTTACGACTACTGCTCATTTTCGTCCAACCTAAATACCACGGAATCTTTACAAAACTTTGCATCCAAATTGCTTCAGTCCAATAAGATTTATCTGGCGCAGGTCTCCAGACTTGTGACTTTCCGTTATTAAACCATTGTTCTAATTTTCCACCTTAAAAATTATTAAACCATCCTTGTTGTTAGACGTTGTTTCTTTTCAAAAACCAACATTAAACACAAGATTATTCAAGTGACATGATATCACAGGTCAGGCGACCTGCGCCAGCTCCATGAAAAATCTGGAAAATAATAAGTCGAAATCTTTCAGGCTCTTTTACCTTCCTCTTTATTGTGTCTAAAATCCACATTATAATCCAAAATCATTTCTTTTAAACAAGTTGCAATGGAGCCAAATTTTACGGCTCTCTTATATTTTAAGCCATTGATAAAATAGCGGAGTATTCT
>JBBSUB010000361.1:0-3757 GCA_038235345.1 Chitinophagales bacterium | reverse complement strand
TGAATTTGATCAGGGGCATAATCACTGTGAAATTATGGATGATATCTTTTGATAAACTATTACTTGTCAGTTGCTTATCCGGAATTTGTTTGGTCACAAAAAAACTTTTTAAGCGAAGAAACTCTCCTGCCGGGTTATCCTTTTCATATCCTTTCGGAATATTAACCAGTACCTGCCCTTCGTCTCTTTCCAGAGTTTTATATGTTTTTTTAAAAGAAGGGTCCGTAATTATTTGTTTAAATTCAGGAAAACAATAGTCAATTTCCTGGCGTACTTTTTTTAATTCCGGCGGGGCAGGCATCCACAATCCACCACCTGCAAAACTCTTTTCGCCTGGTTGAAGGTGAAAGTAATATCCTGCATAAATTGATTTTTTGCCTTCCCTGGTTAAAGAACAGGCGACATTTACTTTGTAGGGAGTTTTATTCTTTGAGAAACGAATATCCCTGTTTATGCGGTACATGCACATTTTGGGCGTTAAGTCCTTTAAGTCGGGATCTATTTCACTCATTTCATTGATAATGTTGCCGACAAAATCTTCAAAATCGGTTCTTGCTTCCAGGTATTTTGACCGGTTTTCATCGAACCAGGGCTTATGATTATTTTCTTTTAGGTTTTCTAAAA
Source organism: Chitinophagales bacterium (assembly GCA_038235345.1). Lineage (GTDB taxonomy): Bacteria > Bacteroidota > Bacteroidia > Chitinophagales > Chitinophagaceae > Ginsengibacter. The sequence continues at coordinate 3,133 of JBBSUB010000361.1, read as the reverse complement.
ATGTAAGTGTGGATTTTTTAAACACGGTGATTTTATAATTTAGGGAGACCGGAAAAATTGCGGATAGTTTTTTCGGATATGATTTCAGAAATTAGATTCATTGTAAAATAGACAGGAATATAAATTCCCTGATCAGGAAATTTATATTCCCCGAAAGTGTTTAAGGGATTATTTAAAAATGAGTTTTAAAAAAGTTGATCATCAGTTTACCCGGGACCAGTTTTCGCCACTTTTAATCCTGTAAATGGTCATTTCACTCACATCATATTTTTCAGCCAATTGCTTATGTGTAAGTCGCCTGCGTGGGTTTTCAAGTGTTTTCTTAATAGCCTTTACTTGTGTGGAGTTCAATTTTAAGCCTTTCAGTCGTGACTTTTGAACTTCTTTGTAAGCCAGTTTTCCGGGACTGTCTTGTTGGTGCTCAATTACTGTTTTTTGATTGGCCCATTGCAGATTCTTAATATGGTTGTCGGTTTTGTCATAGTTGATATGAATGACAAATTTATCCCTGGTGGATTTCTTGGGCAGAAAAAGTTTTGCAATTTCCCTGTGAAAATACAATGTTGTATTCCCGCCATCTACATGAAGATTTAATGTTTGGTAGCCTGAAGTAACAGACCCATTTAATAGTTTGCCATCTTCATGTATATCCTCTTTGTAACTTGCAGCACGTCCATGCGAAGAAAAGGCATATTTATTTCTCAAAAGTTTATGGCCTTTGAACAGAAGAGATTTCCACTCTTCACCTTTTACTTTTTTGATCATTTTGATTTGCTTTATTAGGGGATTTAAAAACTAATTATTTATCAATTTAAAAAAGTCGTCTTCGGAAATAATTTCAATCGATTTAATTTTGTTCGCTTTTTCCAATTTACTTCCTGCGGATTCACCTGCTACAAGGTAATTTAAATTTTTACTAACTGATGATAATAATTTGCCTCCATTTTCTTCCGCCAGGTTCTCTGCTTCGTTTCTTTTTAAAGTAGGTAATGTTCCGGTAAAAAGAAACGTTTTTCCGGATAGTTTGCCCTCCTGAATTACTTCTTTTGATCCACTATTATTTACTCCCCGTCCCGATAATTTTTTGAGCATTAAAATGTTGTCATCATTATGGAAAAAATCAAACACACTTTCACCTACTTTTTGTCCCACGTCCTTTAAATGCTGCAATTGCTCCAGGGTCATATGTTCAAAGTCAAAAATGGTATCAACACTTTTTGAAAGAACTTTCGCTGTAGTTTCTCCCACATATCTTATGCCTAAACCAAATATTAACCGGTGGAGGGGCTGTGTTTTGGATGCAGTAATAGCTGTTTCCAGATTGTCAATCGATTTTTGTTTAAAACCTTCCATCGTTGTAAGCTTGCCAAAATCAATAGAATAAATGGATGGGATATCAGTAATCAGGCCTTCCTCATAAAACCTTTTCACATTTGCTTCACCGAAGGTTTTAATATCCATGGCGTCTTTACTGCCAAAATGAATAATGCGCTCTACTACCTGAGCTTTACAATTGATATTAACACATCGCCATACGGCTTCGCCTTCCGGCTTTACCAGGAGATCATTACATACCGGACAATGAGTTGGGAAAATGATTTTTTGCTCCTTTCCGGTTCGAAGTTCTGCCAGTGGCTTTACGATATATGGGATCACGTCTCCCGCGCGTTCTACGATAACGGTATCCCCTAACCGCAGATCTTTTTCTGCAATGATATTTTCATTAAACAATGAAACGGATCCTACAATGACTCCTCCAATGGGAACGGGTTCAATTTTTCCAACCGGTGTGATTGCCCCGGTTCTGCCTACCTGGAATTCTACATTGAGTAGTTTAGAGGTTGCTTGTCGGGCTTTAAATTTATAGGCAATTGCCCACCGTGGATGATGGGTTGTGCTCCCTGCCTGTTGCTGCAATTCCACTTCATTCGTTTTTACAACCATGCCATCTATTTCATAAGGCAGGGCATCTCTTTTTTCTTCAAACTGAAGACAGAAGTCTACGACATCCTTAATATCAGTAAAAAGCCTTTGTTCGTTTACAGGTGTTTTAAACCCTACTTCTGAAAGTAGTTTTAATGTGCCGGAATGAGTGCTAAGCAGCGGGGGATATTTTTCAAGACCTTTTTGGTTCAGTTTAATATAGCTTACATGGTACAAAATAGCTTCAAGTTTTCGTTTACCTACCGCTGCAGGATCTTTCATTCTAAGAGATCCTGCGGCAGCATTTCTAGGATTGGCCAAGGGAGCACTACCTTCTTCTACCAATCCTTCATTAAATTTTTTAAAATTTTCTTTAGTAAGCAATACTTCACCCCGTATTTCAATGGTTTCAATTCCATAATCAGAAAAAGGGGCTGATAAAGGAATAGACCTGATTTGCTTAATATTAGTGGTGATATTATCGCCTGCAACTCCATCGCCACGTGTAGCTCCACGTACCAGAAAATCATTTTCATATATAAGTGAAATGCTCGCCCCGTCAAATTTAGGTTCTACACTGAAATGAAGTTTCTGGTGATCTACCAGGCCATTTAACCGGTTATCCCAACTGATCAGATCCTCCGGATTATAACTATTGTCGAGACTCAGCATGGGCACAAGATGCGTGACTGTTTCAAAATCTTTGTTGAGGTCGCTTCCTACCCTCTGCGTTGGAGAATCTGGCGTGATTAAATCAAAGTGAGCTTTTTCAAATTGTTCAAGTTTTTTATAAATTGTGTCATATTCCTCATCTGAAATTAAAGGGTCTGATAAGATATAATAACGGTGTTCGTGAAAACGTAACACTTTTCGTAAAGTTTCCACATCAGCATTTTCCTTTAAAACTTTCTTTGTCAGCTCTTGTAACTCCTGTATTTTCTCTTTTGTAAACATGTACTTTTTAGATTCAAATTATTTTTCAAAGTTAATAAGGTATGTACAGATTATGAAAGGGAGATTTGAATCATATTCATTCGGGAATTTAGTTTATCAATATCTAAAAAATTGTTTTTGCAGGAAAATTACTTCTTCTACTTGGTCATTATTTACCCTTTCCTGTAACGATTTATTCAGTAATAATCTAAATAAAAGAGGAATAAAAATGGTTTATGTATTTTACACATTGGAAACCTAAATGATCAATGTTTAT
>JBBSUB010000360.1:0-3769 GCA_038235345.1 Chitinophagales bacterium | reverse complement strand
TATCTTCTGAAATAAAGGAGAAATCTAAAGAAGAATATCACTCAAAATATTTTGCCCCATTAAGCGGAATGAAAATGATTCTACCGACGAAGTATCTTCCTAAAAAAGAGTTTTTGCAGTATCATTTGGAGGAGGTTTTTAGAAAGTAACTTACTAAAAAGAGTATTCTGAAAATTGGATTACCCCATTAGATATGAATATTATCTCACGGGGTTAATCAACGCCTGAAAAGCATAGAGATACGTTTGTTTAGCAAGTATTTTTTAATTCGCTGATTCCTTATTTTCAATATGTTCTTGCATCCATATAGAACTGGGAACGAATCCTAATTGTATAAAGTATATTCAACTTTATTATTGTTGAATAATTACGGCAACTAATAAAAATCTCTGTATTTTTTGCTTCAAAAAACGGTCTCCGATGAAGCACCTGTTAAACGAAAATGAACATACGGAAATTAAAAGCAGTTTTAGTAACGAAGTTATTGAAACACTCACCGCTTTTGCCAATACCAAAGGAGGACAGGTTTATATTGGTTTGAATGACAAAGGACAGCCGATAAAAGGTTTCACTATTGGCAAAGAAACTCTTCAAAAATGGATTAATGAAGTAAAGGTTAAAACACAACCAAGTATTATTCCTGATGCTGAAAGAGTCTTGAAAGATGGATCAGAAATTGGTATTTTGTCTGTTAAAGAATTTCCTATAAAACCCGTTGCTTTCAAAGGGCGCTATTTAAAAAGAGTAAATAATGCAAACCATCAGCTTTCATTACCTGAAATTGCAGATCCATCTGCGTTCTTTTAATACAAGTTGGGATAGCTACATTAATCCGAACAGAACTATTGATTCCTTATCTCTCAATAAAGTAAACATTTTTATTGATAGTTGTAATCAGGGAAAAGAATCAGCAATAACGGATGATCCACTCACCGTTCTAAACAAGTTTGAACTTATTAAGAATGATCATGTTTCAAATGCAGCATATCTTCTGTTTGCTAAAGAGGATGTAATTGAAGCTACCATTGAACTGGGAAGGTTCTCTACTCAAACAAGTATAAAAGACGGTCTCACTATAAGAAGTGATCTGTTTAGTGAAGTTGATCAGGTGCTTAATTTTATTCGGAAGCATATTAATAAAAGCTACATTATTTCCGGCGATGCTAAACGTGAAGAACGCTGGCAATATCCAATGGATGCAATAAGAGAAATCGCAATCAACATGATTGTGCACAGAGATTATACTCACTATGGAGATTCTTCCATAAAAATATACGATGGACATATAGAGTTTTTCAATCCGGGCATGCTGCCCGATGCTATTACAGTAGACCAATTGTTAAACGATGATTATTCTTCACAAGCGCGTAATAAAAAAATAGCCGCTATATTTAAAGAAGCTCAACTAATTGAAAAATATGGTTCGGGTATAAAAAGAATACGTGAAGGATTTGAATCCCATGGATTAATATCTCCGGAATTTGAGAATTTTCAGCATGGCTTTAGAGTAATAGTATATTCCAGGGCCAAACAGCCTGTGGGAGAAACTGTGGGAGAAACTGTGGGAGAAACCGTGGGAGAAACTGTGGGAGAAACTATTAGAGGCACACCTGCACAAATAATTGAACAGATGCAAGCAAATCCAGGCATTACCAGTGAGGAGCTTTCAAAAATTTTAGGATTATCTATACGTGGCATAGAATATCATTTAAAAAAACTAAGAGAAGCTAATATTATTGAGCGTATTGGCTCTACAAAAAAAGGCTATTGGAAGGTAAATACCTGATATGCTGCTTGAAATAATGCAAATGAACAGATCGATTTTAGGGAAAACTGATAATAAACAATTATCTAATCACCTTTGAAGTTTAAAATGCTCCTTTGAAATATTTGTTTGTGACCAAGAAATCGATGCTTTTAAATTGAAAAGGGGCAGTACGGGATAACTTCTTATTTCTTTGGAATGGACATCTGCCATAACACAAAGGTAATTATGAAGTAGGAACAGAACGTTTGAATCCTGAAAACGGTATCTGCCTTTCTCCCTTATATGATCGGGCCTATGACCAGGGCTTTATCAGCATCAATGAAAATTATGAGATTCTGTTATCTTCTGAAATAAAAAAGAAATCTAAGGAAGAGTATCACCACAAATATTTTGCATCGTTAAATGGAATGAAGATTATTCTACCGACGAAGTATTTTCCAAAGAAGGAGTTTTTACAGTATCATTTGGAGGAGGTGTTTAGGGGGTGATTTTTTTACTCTTTTTTCTTGATCCCGTATCGGACGGGACAGGTGCAAAAGAAATAATGCCGATGACTATCGGGATAGGGTTTCCGGTAATTGATTGCAGGAGATTAAATTTAATTGGTTAATTTCAAAAAAAGGATTAGAAATGAAAAAACAAAAAACTGTAAAATTATTTGAAGATGATTCAAGAAAGCAAATTGAATGTCTATAACTTCCCAATTTGGGAAGTAATTATTTATCTTTGTAGCTGACTGATTAAAATGAAAATAGCAAATAAAAATGTATTAGATGAATTTACTGCAAGGTATACCGATACGATTAATGCAGTAAATAAATGGATTGAAATTATTGAAAACAATGATTTTCACCATCATAACGAATTAAAGGCATTTTTTCCAGGTGCGGATTATGTAGGAAATAGCCGGTACGTTTTTAATATCAAAGGCAATAAATACAGGTTTGTTGTTTTGGTTATTTTTATTCATGGAGTTATGCAAATTAGATTTTGCGGAACTCATGCAGCATACGACAAGATTAAAAACATTGAAAATTTATAAGGAAATGAAGAAGCAATTTGAAAACATAGAAGAAATTACAGACCGTCAAACCTATGATGCAGCTACCATCTATTTGAATAAAATAGTGGACGATGCTACTAAAAAAGGATATTTTGAAAAGCCGGATACAGATAATGAATGTACACGTGAATTTGGACGTATTGCCGCAATGTGTGCAGATTATGAAAATCGGTTTATGAAATTTAAACACCTGAAAGTAAAGAGCCCGCTAATACTTTCCATAGAAACACAAATGAAAAAGAAGGCACTGAACCAAAGACAGGTAGCCGAACTTTTGGAAGTGAAAGAAAATACATTTAGCCAGATACTGAGCGGCAAAAGAAATGTATCAATGAAACTAGCAAAGAGGCTTTATAAAACTTTAAAGATTGACGCGAAAACGATTTTAGAATTTGCCTGAATGGTTTATGTTAGTAAAAAGATAAAGGACAATGGAAATAACCGAAGCACTACAAAAAGAAGTTGAGGCATTCCTATTCAATGAGTTCAATATTGAAATTTATGATAGAAAAAAAATGAATGGAAGAATCTATTTAATCAATTAGAGTTTTATGATTTATTGTATAAAAGCAAGAGTCAATCAAAATATCTTTCGTCAAATTGTGATTGCCAATTATTCTAATAAATGCGCCATTACAGGAATTGATAGTCCCGGATTACTTTTAGCTAGTCATATTATTCCCTGGTCAATAAATGAAGAAGAACGTTTGTATCCCGAAAACGGAATTTGTCTTTCTCCCTTATATGACCGGGCCTATGATCAGGGCTATATCAGCATCAATGAAAAATATGAGATCCTGTTATCTTCTGAAATAAAGGAGAAATCTAAAGAAGAATATCACTCAAAATATTTTGCCCCATTAAGCGGAATGAAAATGATTCTACCGACGAAGTATCTTCCTAAAAAAGAGTTTTTGCAGTATCATTTGGAGGAGGTT
>JBBSUB010000359.1:0-3819 GCA_038235345.1 Chitinophagales bacterium | reverse complement strand
TCTGGTTCTCAACGACTGTCCTTTAAGTTCTATTCTGTTTGCGTTGGCTGTCATTCTGTCCATTATTGCATCAGATTATCATAACATGATGATAAGGCCGATTATCCGCACTTTTTAATTATGCGAAGTACTGCAACATTATAATCTATAAATCAATCTTTTATCCAATTTTCACCTTCATTTAGTTAGCATAATATTTTTCATTGCAGAGGAACTCAATAACTTGAGTGTATTTAACTCTACAATCTAAATTATCATGCAAAACAACTTTGATTTTTATGAAGTAGCGTCCCAGGCATTAGATTATATGGAAGAAAATCTTTTGTATAAATACGTTACTCTCCGCCACTATCGATCCAGATGGCTACCTATTAAGGAATATATGGAATCGCATAAGATTGATTCCATTAGTCCGGATGTATGTAAAAGTTTTCTCACAAACTTTTATAATGGACGAGAACACTCCGATTTATCCGTTAATGAAAAACTGATTGAAAAATCAGTAACTGTTTTATCTGAATTTATGCAAACCGGAGCGGTCCGGAAAACAATTAAGATTAGGTACCTGGATGGTTCTATTGGTATTCTGATGAAAGATTTTCTTTCTTTTAAGCAATCTCTTCGTTTGAGCAGCCTGACAATCGGGAAAATAGAAAGCCACATGAGCAACTTTAATTTTTGGTTGTCTGCTAATAGAATTAATGAAATCGGGGACATCAAGCAACCACACATTATTAGCTTTATCCAAAGCCTTGACTCAAATAAAAGGGCATTAATACATGATACTTTAATGGATTTGCGTGGTCTCTTCCGCTTCCTTTATGATAGAGAGATTATAACAAATAATATCGCCACTTTCATACCCAAAGATAATTATAGTAACCAGTCCAGGTTACCATCCTACTACACTGAGCATGAAATAAATCAGTTACTAAAATCAATTGATAGAGGAACAAACGTAGGGAAAAGAGATTATGCAATAGTAGTTCTGGCAGCACATCTTGGTTTGAGAGAATCAGACATCGCACGGCTCAGGTTCGAAAATATGCATTGGAATAATAGTACCATTATATTAAAGCAATTTAAAACAGGTAAGAATATAAATCTTCCATTATTACCAATAGTTGGTAATGCCATACTTGATTATATTCAATACGGTAGGCCAAAATCAAATGAAAAATATATTTTTTTGCTTGTCACATCCCCATACTTACCTATTAAATCAAGCACCATAGCAGGTATGGTTGGCAGAAGATTTATCAAGGCAGATATAAATACAAAGGGGAAAAGACATGGCGGCCATTCGCTTCGCCATAGCCTGGTCAAAGAATTACTTCAGAACAGGCAGTCACTTCCAGTGATTATGGAGGTTCTTGGCCATAAGAATCTCGAATCTACAAGGCATTATATACGTATAGACACAGTATCTCTGCGTCAATGTGCGTTAGATGTTCCAGACGTTGATCCACTCTTTTATGGGCAAGGAGAAGGAAATTACTTTTATCAATAATAAAATTATTTTTATGAATAACAAAACATTCTGGAGCATAGATGCTCCCTATATTACCGAATTTATAGCCTTTAAAAGAAGTCTCGGTTATAAATACCAGGCACAGGAAAGTATCCTTTTAAACTTTGATAAATTTTTATTGGAGCAGAACAAAAACTGTATTGGATTATCAAAAGAGATAGCCGATGAATGGGCTAAAAAGCGAAATGGTGAGTGTGAGTTAAGTAGATATGGAAGAATGATTTGTATAAGTCAGTTCTCATCATATCTGCGTAACTGTGGCATAAAATCATACATCCCTCAATTGCCGAAATATCCGGAATCCACCTTTATTCCACATATCTATTCCTACGATGAAATGGCTGTTCTGTTCAAGGCTTGTGACGGTCTAAGATTAAAGAAGAGGGATATGAGTTCTTCTCTCTTTATAATGCCCTGTCTACTTCGGATGCTTTATGCTACAGGCATCCGGGTTGGAGAGGCCCTATCCTTAAAGAACAAGGATGTAAATATAAACGACAAATGTCTAACTCTATTGGAAACAAAAAACGGAAAAGAAAGGCTTGTGCCTTTTACGGATACTTTTTCAAATGTGTGTAAGGATTATCTGCAAAATAGAAATAAACTTCCGATTCTTAATATAGATAATGAAGATCACCCATTCTTTGTCACACTAAATGGCTCTTGTTGCAGGCGCGATACAGTTTATAGATGGTTCCGCAAAATACTTGATCAGGCCGGAATCCCATTTACAGGAAACAGGCGTGGGCCGAGGGTCCACGATGTCCGACACAGCTTCGCCTGCCATTCATTTGTAAAGCTTGCTGATGATGGTTTGGATCTTTATTGTTCCTGGCCATACTTGTCTGCCTATCTTGGACACCAGTCGTTAGAGGCGACAGAGCAATACGTGAGACTGACTGCCCAGTTGTATCCTGAATTACTGAGGGATGCCGACAGGTTGTATGTAGATATTCTTCCAAACATTAATAACAAACAAAATCAAAAATAATGAAACAGTCAACAGACTTTGCAAAATACATTTCAGGCTTCCTGGGTAGTTACCTGACCAACGAAAAGGGAGTTAGTAATAATACAATTAAATCTTACAGTTACACCTTCATCCTGTTTATTAATTATATGCACGGTGTCAAAAAAATCAATATTAATAAATTATCCTTTAAGCACATCACAAAGCCGGTTATCGTTGACTTTCTTAACTGGCTTCAAAGTAACAGGAATTGTTGTGATGCCACACGCAATCAGCGATTGGCAGCAATATCTTCATTTATCAAATATGCAGAATACATGAATCCGGCTACTTTGTATGAGAGTCATAAAATATTATCCATACCGGTAAAGAAAACAGAAAGAAAAATTATTTGTTACCTTACCGTTGATGGGATCAAACTATTACTTCAACAGCTGGATATCAGTAAAGGAAAAGGATTACGTGACCTGGCTTTGTTATCATTAATGTATGAAAGTGCTGCGCGCGTGCAAGAAATTATTGACCTTACCCCATCATCATTGTCACTTACAGGTAAACCATTTAGCATTGAATTGCACGGCAAAGGAAACAAATATAGGGTTGTTCCGCTTCCAGAAAAAGAGGTGCAAATATTATTACAATACATGACTCAATATGATCTTTCAAAACGAGAAAATGCTCAGAAGCCTTTATTCCCAAACAGTCAGGGACAAAAGATGACCCGAAATGGAATTAACAATATACTGATAAAATATGCGAGAGTTGCTAAAGTAAAAAACCAGAACATAATCCCAGAGGGGATTAGCTGTCATTCCTTGCGGCATTCCAAGGCCATGCAATTATTGGAATCAAAAGTTGAATTGATACATATAAAGGATTTTTTAGGCCATAAATCTGTAACAACAACAGAAATTTATGCCCGCGTAAATCCAAAATATACGTTTGAAGCGGTAAAGAATGCCTATAAAAATATCACAACTGATGAAATACCGGCCTGGAAGGGCAATAATGAGATACTTGCTATGTTGAAGAGTTTTGCAAATTAGACAGCAAAATATTATGCGAAGTAATCGGCCCTGTCAGATTGTGTAAATATCTGGTTTATAATATTTATTGTGGAATTACTTCGCATAATTAAAAAGTGCGGATAATCGGCCTTATCATAACATGATGATAAGGCTGATGCGTTACTTGACAGATTGACAGCCAGATGTCATCGCCTGGAATTGAAGGGTGAATCCAGAAGAAAGAAAAAACAGTAAAAATAAAAAACGAAAATTATATCTTCACAATACACAAAAAGCTCTTTCACTTATTA
>JBBSUB010000358.1:0-3838 GCA_038235345.1 Chitinophagales bacterium | reverse complement strand
CCTTTTTTCTGCATATCTGCAAATTGATATGGCTTATTTACTTGCGTAATAACGGTTTTCCATTTCAGGGGAATTCCCAGTAGTGGACGAACGATATAATCAATCACCATATTATCATATATGGCATCATCCTCAGATTCATTAATTATTTTGAATTGCATTTCCGGTGGAGTAATGCGGCTTAAATTTTTTGCAGATGAAAAGAAATCCCAGGCGACATCTAATTTCACCGGTAAAAATTGTTCTGCACTCAGGGTATATGTTTTCATGTGTGTGTCATTCGTTCGATTGGTTCTGGTTTTGGCTAACCACCGTTTTTGGGGTAAAAAGTTTTTTTTATTGCTTAATTTTCAGCACTGGAACCGGTATTTTATTATTTCAACAAGGCCTTTTCCGCCTGCGTTAAATCTCCCCATTTGGTTAAGTAGCTAACAATATTTGTCTTAAGTGTAGCATCCTGAACATGAGGATAGCTTTGTAAAATAAATTTTTTATCCTTTTGGATATCCTGCTTATAACTTAAAAAGGAAGGGACGTTTGATTGTATTCCGAACCGCAAACATCTTAATTCCACATCCTTATTATTTGCCTGAATAGCCGTTTCCAGCATTTTTTTTCCTTTATTAAACCAGGACATTTTACTGATGGGATTCATGGAATGCTTTGCCATGATCATATTTGCACCTGCTTTGTAGCCCATAAAAAGCGGGTTATTGGATTCATCATACGGTTTTAAAAGAGTAATCAGATCCTTGCATATTTTTTCACTTTCATTTGCCTTCATATACATGGACCTGATCTGAGGCAACGAAACAGTTGGATTCACATTCGGGGTTGTAAAGGAGAAAGCAAAAAAGAAGACCAAAGAAATCATCTATAAAAATATTTGAGTAAAATTAAAATATGCCTGAAAGCGGAAAATTAAATGAATTGACCGGATAAAATAAATAATAGATGGTGGTAAATGTTTTTTTATGAATATTTTATACAGCCTTGCGACTTTTTATTCTTTTCCAAATTACGACCGATGCCGGACAAATCCGGTGCTCACTTATCCCGTATGCTTGCAAGGAACACCAACACCGGCGCAAAATCCCACATCTAAAATCCCAATCGTAAATCGTAAATCCCCAACCCGACCGTAATTTCCGCATTTTAAAAATAAGGTAAAACTACGCTTGATTCATTGGTTTACTGGTTTACCTTCGATTCAGAAGTTGATTGATGTTCAACAAACATTAGTCACCCAATATCTACCGAAAAAAATACCTTTTGTCCGAAGAAATTACCAATAATCCGATATCAGTCAACTTCTAATTTTTTTGAAATCAATACCTTAAAGGATTTTAGATCCAGTGAAAACCAAAAGCCTTAAACGGCAATCTTTTTATTTGATTGAAAAGACCAGGACCCACTGTTCACAAGATTAAAAGACTTTCGCCGTAAAAAGCGAAGGTTTTTTTTTAATTAAGAATTAAGAGTTAAGAGTTAAGAGTTAAGAATTAAAAATTAAGAATTAAGAATTAAGACAGGTAGATTTTAAACGTTATTGTCTTAGAAAAATGTCTGCGACTTTTTGTAACTCCTGATTTATTATTTCTAAATCTTAACTGCCTTCACCCGCTCCATCCAGCATCTTCATATCCTCTTCGGAAAGATTCAAAGACACCGCTGCCATTAATTCATTCAACTGTTCAGAACTGGTGGCACTGGCTATGGGAGCAGTTACTGTTGGTTTATGAAGGAGCCAGGCAAGTGCAATGGTGGAATAGGCGGCCCCGTGTATTTTGGATATTTTTTCCAATGCGTGCAAAATAGCAAATCCTTTTTCATTTAAATATTTTTGCATCCCATGGCCGCGATCGCTTTTAGTAAAATCTTTTTCCGTTCTGTATTTTCCGGAAAGAAATCCACTGGCCAGGGAGGAGTACGTAATCACACCCAAGCCGTATTCTTCGGCAACTGCTGCTTCTCTTTTTTCAAATAAGCGATCAAATAAATTGTATTTCGGCTGAATCACTTTGTATTCATATAATTTTTTCTCCCGGCTGGTTTTAATGGATTCGATCAGCCTGTCCTTGTAAAAATTGGAAGCACCTATTTGCCGTACTTTCCCCTGCTTGATCAATTTGTCGAAAGCTTCGAGCGTTTCCTCAACGGGCATTTTTGGATCGTCTTTATGGGCGAGGTAAATATCAATGTAGTCTGTCTGTAATCTTTTCAGGGAGCCTTCCACTTCTTCAATAATGGATTTTTTATCCAGGCCTTTTCTTTCGGGAGTGATGTCCCAACCTACTTTGGTGATAATAACAGCCTGGTCTCTTTTACCCGTTTGTTTCAACCACTTACCTATAATCGTCTCGGATTCGCCGCCTTTATTTCCGGGTACCCAGGATGAATAGGAGTTCGCCGTGTCAATGGTGTTAAATCCCTTGTCAAAAAAATCATCTAATAAGCGAAATGAGGTCTCTTCATTTGCTGTCCAGCCGAATACATTTCCGCCAAAGATTAAGGGAGCAATTTCAATATCAGTATTTCCTATTTTTCTCTTTTTCATTCTCTTACCTTTTATTTTAGAGGACATTATAATCAATAAAATCAATTGCTCCTAAAAAAGTGAATAGATTTGTAAGAATATTTAAATAATTCATTTTGGAACAATCAGGCATTAGCGTTAATAAATACATCAGCGAATCAGGGTTTTGCAGCAGGAGAGAAGCAGATAAATATGTGGAAACCGGCAGGGTTACCATTAATAATAAGGAAGCCCGCAAAGGGAATAGGGTGGAGGTTGGGCAAATCGTAAAAGTAGATGGGGAGATAATAAAGAAAAAGAAAAATTCTGCCGTTTATATCGTGCTGAATAAACCCAAAGGAGTCACCTGTACAACCGATCAAAAAGATCGATCAAACATCATTGATTTTGTCGGGTATAAAAACCGGATCTTCCCCATTGGCAGATTAGATAAGCTTTCTGACGGATTAATTTTTCTGACAAATGACGGAGATATCGTTAATAAAATTCTCAGGGCGGGAAATGGCCATGAAAAAGAATACCTGGTCACAGTGGATAAACCCATCAGTACTGATTTTATAAAAAAAATGGGAGAAGGAGTATCCATCTTAGGTACAGTGACAAAGAAATGTGTTGTAAAACAGGAAGGAGAAAGGTTGTTTAAAATTATTCTCACCCAGGGGTTGAACCGCCAGATAAGAAGAATGACGGAAGCGCTGGATTATAAAGTAGTTGCTCTTACCCGTGTGCGGATTATGAACATTTCCCTTAAAGGGTTACCCAAAGGGAAATGGCGATATTTTTCCCCTTTAGAAATCGAACTGGTGAATGACATGATCGCTCAAGGCGGTAAGTCCGGCAACGAAGATGGGATGGGGGAATAAAACAGGATTATTTAATTCTTTCGCGGTAATATTTTTTTTAGGAATGAAGTATGGTTAACAGTGGCATTCATTTTATTAACCAATTGGTTTTCTTCATTTTCTTTTCTGTTAAACTGGTCGGTTTATAGAAACTTCTCGTATATTATAAAGGAATATTCTCGCTGGCATTATTTCTGTAAAGAATAATCAGGCTATAATGTAGCCTTATATATTCAACTTTAGAAAACTTGCTGCCAGCGATTTTTTATACAATATTATAGACAATGGATCATCCAAATCAATTTCAATCAATTCGGAACTATACAATTAAATTATGTGCGCCCCTGGAAACAGAGGATTACGTCGTCCAACCAATCGTAGATGTGAGTCCGCCCAAATGGCATCTGGGGCATACAACCTGGTTTTTTGAAACCTTCATTCTGAAGCAATTCGTGGATGG
>JBBSUB010000357.1:0-3843 GCA_038235345.1 Chitinophagales bacterium | reverse complement strand
GGTGGTACGAAAACGCTTCCTGAATTGTATGAAGCCGCCGGATTAAAATTTGATTTTTCTTCAGAAAATATAAAAACTCTGATGGATTTTGTGAAAGGGGAAATGGAGGGGTAGGTTTCAGGTATCGGATATCAGGTGTCAGGTTGGATACTTCGTGTTGAATACTTCGTGTTGAAATTGTTTAATTGCTAAATTGTTATATGGCTGAATTGCTGGATTAAGTAGTTGTCGGTACCGCAGGTCAGACAGCGGGTATTTATTATTATGTTTGTGAAATAAATTGGTAGCCGGTCCGACCTTCGGTACTGACCTAATCCCAAAAAACTTCGACTCGTATAGTAAACTACAAACTACAAACTATAAACTATAAACTGGCATTTAAACCCACCTCCGTACATTTCCCCTGTAATTTTTATAGTCCTCCCCGAATTTTCTTTCCAGATATTTCTCCTCTCTTTTTATTACATATTCCTGAATAACTATAATGAGTATGGGTAGCAGAATAATGTTCCACCAATTTCCGAAAAAACAAGTGAATCCGAGGTAAAAGCCGATCAATCCAAAATACATCGGATTACGGGTAAATTTATAAATACCTTCTTTCTGTAAAGAATTCGCGGATTTCATAGTAACTAAAGTATTTCCGGTTTGTATAAATCTTTTTACGCCTCTTAAAACTAAATATAGGCCAACCAGGAAAAAAACTATCCCAATAAATTTTGTCACATCTTTTTCCATCAGCGAATTATTGATGGGCAAAACTCTTTGTATAAAGTAGGCGATAAAATAAAATACTAAATAAATAATAGGAGGAGGAATGTAAACCCCTGCATGATCTTTTTCCATTTTGGTTTGATTTTTCTTTAAAAAAGCTACACAAACTACGCCAATTCAATAACAGGGATTGATCATGCTTAAAAAAGTATAATGGAGATTGTGATCTCAATTTTAGTCTTATCAGGAAAATACCGATTATTTTCCCACTATATTTTATATTCAAAAAAGATAGATTTCCCGATAACATAAACCGAATTTCCATATTCGTAAATGAGCCGGGAACTTTAAAAATACTTTCGCACTCACAAAAATAATTGTTTTACAAAATGGTGCAGTTTTTATAAATTTTGTAACTGTACCTAAAATGAAAGTATATATGGAAATTAAATACAAAAATGTATTCGTAAAAGGAATGATGATCCTGTTTTTTATTGGAATCAGCCTTTTCGCCCTGGCCGGTGAAGAAGATAATGGACGTGTGCAGGGTTCTGTGAATACGAACGATGGTCAGCCGGTTGCCTGGGTAACAGTTATGATCAAGAATACGAGCATTGCGGTGATCACAGATGAGAATGGAGATTTTAACCTTAAAAATCTAAAACCCGGTGTGTATACATTGGTTGTTTCTTATTCCGGATTTCAATCCGCGGAAAAAGTGGTTACTGTAAAGGATGACGGAATTGCAACCGCGGAATTTGTTCTGGATAAAAATGCCAAAACATTACAGGAGATTATCCTGGACGGAAGGAAGAGTATCAATAAACAGCCTGTTGCAATCGGGAAATTACCGGTAGCTCCAATGGACTTACCGCAGAGTTTTTCCGTGATAGATCAGAGTACTCTTTCCAATCAGCAGGCGCAAAAATTGAGTGATGCCATTCGTAATGTAAATGGTGTCTATTTATCTACTACCCGTGCCGGTACACAGGAAACCTTCTTTGGCAGGGGATATCGTTTGTCCGGCGATAATTTCTTTAAAAACGGAGTGCGGATCAATTCTTCCGTTTTCCCTGAAATGAGTTCCCTGGAAAGAGTGGAAGTTTTAAAAGGTGGAGCGGCTATCTTATATGGTGAAGTAGCTCCAGGTGGAATTATTAATATGGTGACTAAAAAACCAAAATTTTATTTTGGCGGCGAAGTTTCCATGCGCGCCGGAAGTTATAACTTGTACAAACCATCTATAGATATTTATGGCCCTGCCTCTGAAAAATTAGCTGTGCGCATAAACGGAACATTTGAAGATGCAGAAAGTTTCCGGGATCAAGTTCACTCCCAAAAATATTATATTAATCCTTCTGCTATTTATAAGATTAGTGATAAAACAGACGTATTGGTTCAGGCAGATTTTTTGAAGCATGATTTTACACCTGATTTTGGCTTGGGTTCTTTGGATAATTCTAATATTGCTGATCTCCCAAGATCTACATTCCAGGGTGTTTCATGGCAGTATAATAAAATAGAGCAATCCACTGCTTCTGTGGTTTTGAATCATAAGTTCAATAAAGATTGGAGCTTAGATGCTTCTATTGGCTACCAGAATTTTACCAGGGATTATTATTCCACTGAAAGAATTCAGGCGAAAGCAAACGGTGATTGGGCAAGACCTTTAAACAAAATTAAAACGGATGAAGAATCTTTATCCGGACAAGTGAATTTGAAAGGGAAAATAAAAACCGGAGAAGTAGGCCATACTCTTTTAATTGGGTTAGATGCTGATAGATATGTAACGACTAATTATGCTTTTGATAATCCGAAAATATATGATCAATTCAATATTTTAGATCATTCTAAATTTAATCCCAGAACAGATATTCCTGTAGCGAATGTTGTAACACGTGCGGAACTTCCCTCTAACAGGGTGGGTGTTTATGTGCAGGATCTGATCAGTGTTTCCAATAAGATAAAAGTCCTGGCTGGTATAAGATGGTCAGGTAAAATGTCCCGGGATGCTACGACAACTTATTATGGAAAAGATAGTTCATCCATTGCCGAAGGAAATAATCAATATGCATTTTCTCCACGTTTCGGGTTAGTGTATAAAGCTTTTGCAAATACAGCCTTCTTTACAAGTTATTCCAATTCGTTTTCTCCCAATACCAAGGGCACGGATGTTTACGGAAATCCATTAGCAGCTTCTTTCATTGATCAGTATGAATTGGGAGTGAAGAATGATTTATTGAATGGCGCCTTATCCATTAATTTAACTGCCTACAGGATCATAAATAGTAACCTGGCGCAAACAGCTCAATTTGAAAAAGATGGTGTCACCCAAAATAGTAATATAGATTTCAAGGAGTTGGTTGGTGAAACGACCAGCGACGGAATAGAACTGGATATTACAGGACATCCCGTAACTGGTTTGGATATCATTGCCGGGTATAGTTATAATAATATGCGCTTTACCAAAACACCTGATACGAAAGGAAGTTATGTAGAAGGAGAGAAATTAATTGGTACACCTGCCCATACAGCAAATGCCAGTTTGTTCTATACATTTACGAATCAGTTAAAAGGATTGAAACTTGGTGCATCTATCTTCTACACTGGTGATAGAAATGGCGGTTGGAATAATACCATAGGCCAGGCACAGGACTACTCCCGTTTAATTCCTGTAAAAGGATATACTACAATGGATATTTCCGCCGGATATACGTATAAAAAGATCTCTTTGCTGGCTAAAATGAGCAATGTTACTAATACTTACAATTATTATGTACATGAGAATTATAGTATCAATCCTATTCCACCAACACAGGTGATTGGAACGATTTCTTATAAATTCTAAGAACAGAAATTACTTTATTGAGAAGCTACCCGGATATGATGTTTGGGTAGTTTTTTTATGCGTTTAACTATTGATTAAAAAATTTATCATCCTTCCAATTCTTTGGATTATTTATAATGTAATTTGAAATGTTTTGGTGAGAATGTTCATTGCGAATGATGTGTTCATAAAGATTTCGGTGCCATATCTTTCCCATTATTGGTGCCGGATCTGCTGCGGCCCATCTTGATTTCCATATTTTTAGACAATCATTTGCCACGATAGATTTATAACCACCCATC
>JBBSUB010000356.1:0-3867 GCA_038235345.1 Chitinophagales bacterium | reverse complement strand
TTGAATACCCGACCCCAACGGGGTCGAATCTATGTTTGAATTAAAAGTGAGTTAGACTTTTTTTGAACCCGTGAACACCAACCAAAACCTATACTTCGCCGTCCGACTAGTTTCCAACCAGCGACATTTTGAAATGCACCCCTTTTCATTGGAGAGTTATACTAAATGTTTAATTACCAGAGTCTGTTTCCTCTGAAGGTGGAATTGTTTTAAAAGAAAATCCTTTTTCACTGAAATATTCCAATACTCTTGGCAGTGCATATTTTAAATGTGGCAAGGCATTTTGGCTATCGTGAAATACAACAATGGATCCTTCTTTCGCATTTTTGATCACGTTTAGATAACAATTTTCTGATTTTATGGTCGTATCAAAATCTCCGCTTAAAACATCCCACATGATTGTGCGGAGTTTAAACTTCTCTCCTTTTAACGCCGTTAATTGGAATTTTGAAATTTTACCGTATGGTGGGCGAAATAAATTTGTATCGATTATCTTAGCAGCCTTTTCTATGTTTTGAAGATATTTTGCATCGGATGTTTTCCAGCCATTCAGGTGGTCATAAGTGTGATTTCCGGGTTTGTGACCTTCCATTAAAATCTGTTTGTACATCTCAAAATGTTCCTCCACATTTTTTCCAATACAAAAGAAAGTCGCCCGTGCATTGTATTTTTTCAATTGAGAAAGTACAAATGCCGTTGCCTCAGGATCGGGGCCGTCATCAAAAGTGAGGTAAAGAATTTTCTCATCGGTTTTGATGTTCCAGGTACACTCTGAATAATATTTTTTGAGTAACCACGGCGCTTTTGTTAGATAAAACATGATTAAAATTAAGAGAAATAATTAATAACGGTTGGAATGGCTGAATTGTTGAATTGCTAAATGGTTAAATGGCTTAAGGCTTTGAAGTTAATTTAAATGTGAGATTGTTGAATGGCTTAATTGATGGATTGTTGAGTACACTCTGAAAAGCTTAAAAAAGAATTAGCTAACAGTTAATATAAAAAGTAGAGGAATAAAATCAAGAATTTGACAACAAAGACCACAAAGAATTTATTTCGAAGGAATAAATAAAAAATGCCAAGCATTTTATCCTTTGTGCTTATTATTTCTAAAATAGAAAACCCTAAATTATTTTCAGCGTGCCAAAACCAGCGTTTTAAAATTGTGATATGCTCCCCAATCATTTTGGAAATAAGGTTAAATAAGGTTGGATGACTTTGGGTCTATTTAGCTTCTATACAACTACATTTATTTAAACACGAATTTTAGGCACCAATTTCACGAATTGAAGAGAGTGTTTCAAAAGTTGTTGTTAGCGAAACATCGGCGCGCTTATAGAGGAACTACTAAGGTTAAATACAGTTTAAATCAATCTGAATCCGTAAACATTGGAACTATTTACAAAAATCATTTTTGTTTTTTTAGAGAACCTGTTTAATTCATAACCAACCTTAAGAGAAATTTTTTTTATTAAGGAGGTCCAACTTTATTACCTTATTTTTTTGTGGAGAAATATGGGTTGAAATATCACTTTAGGTAGTAGGTCCCTTGTTGGCTTGGGAAATGTATATAGACTTTTCTGTTATGTTTAAAACAAAATAAAGGATGCAGCATTTTACTTTGTAGAATTTTTATCTATTAATCCATAAATCAATCTGCACCTGTTTATCTTTGCAACATGAATAAAGTAAGAGTAAGATTCGCACCTAGTCCTACGGGCGGATTACATTTAGGCGGTGTACGTACTGCCCTGACAAATTATATATTTGCCCGCCAGCATGGGGGAGATTTTGTTTTGAGGGTAGAAGATACGGATCA
This sequence comes from Chitinophagales bacterium, assembly GCA_038235345.1. Classification (GTDB taxonomy): domain Bacteria; phylum Bacteroidota; class Bacteroidia; order Chitinophagales; family Chitinophagaceae; genus Ginsengibacter. The sequence continues at coordinate 2,048 of JBBSUB010000356.1, read as the reverse complement.
GACCCGTTATGTGGAAGGCGCGGAAAAGTATATTCTTGATTGTTTGGAGTGGTGTAATATTCTGCCGGATGAAGGACCTCACAAGCCTGGTAAATATGGACCGTACAGACAAAGCGAACGAAAAGAAATCTACAGGGAATACGCTGAAAAACTTGTCGCAAATGGTCACGCTTATTACGCTTTTGATACGCCGGAAGAAATAGATTCCATGCGGGAGAAATTAAAATCCCAGGGGAAATATAATCTTCAATATGGCATGGAAACGAGGATGGATATGCGAAATTCTCTTTCTCTTTCAAAGGAAGAAACACAAGAGCTTTTAATAAATAATACGCCACATGTCATTCGCATAAAGGTGCAGGCGGATGAAACGGTTCACTTTAATGATATGATCCGTGGTGAATTAGAAATGAGCACAAATGGCGTAGATGATAAAGTGTTATTGAAGGCGGATAATATGCCAACGTATCATCTTGCAGTGGTTGTGGATGATCATTTAATGGAGATCACTCATGCATTTAGAGGAGAAGAATGGTTGCCAAGTGCTCCTGTGCATGTATTGTTATATAAGTATTTGGGCTGGGAAAATGAAATGCCGCAATGGGCACATTTTCCGCTTATATTAAAACCGGATGGCAATGGGAAATTGAGTAAAAGAGACGGGGAGCGTCTTGGATTTCCGGTATTTGCCCTGGAATGGAATGACCCTGTAAAAGGGACGGCAGAAGGCTTTAAAGAGCTTGGATTTATGCCGGAAGCATTTTTAAATATGCTTGCTTTGCTTGGCTGGAACGATGGAAGTGAACAGGAAATTTTTTCCCTTCAAGAAATGATTGAAAAGTTCTCTATAGAAAGGGTCCATGCCCACGGTGCTAAATTTGATTTTGAAAAAGCGAAATGGTTCAACAAAGAATGGATCAATAAACTGGCACCGGAGGATTTAGTTTCCAGGGTAAAAGAGTTTTTTATACAACACGATTTTGATATCAGCGATGAGGATAAAGTTTTTAAAATAGTGGAGCTTGTAAAAGAGCGATGTACATTATTAACTGATTTTATTCCGCAGGCCTCTTTCTTTTTTAAAACGCCTGAAAATATTGATGTTAGTGGTTTACAGCCAAAATGGTCTGATGCAAAAAACCATTTTTTTATTGAACTGATACGTGCATGGGAGTTAGCAACAATTTGGAATCACGATGACCTCGAAAATAGTTTTAAAGAAATTACGGCTGCCCACCAAATGAAAGCAGGGGAATTAATGTTCCCTCTTAGGATGATGTTGGTAGGAGGTAAATTTGGTCCCGGTGTGTTTGATATTGCAGCTATCATCGGGAAAGAAGAAACGATTAAACGGATAAAGGCGGTTTTGCAAACTCTTGAATAATAATTAACCCTTATCAAATTTATGAAAAAGCAGTACGCTAAATTTAATGAGGGATTTTATATAAAAAATTTATGCCGAACCCATAACCTTTTAACCATTTACTTCTAAATTTGGAATTGTCCTCATCAGGAAATACCTCATCCTGTTTCCAACTATCAAAAAGTGGAAGAATCAATTGAGGTCCTACACTAATTCTCTTCCATTGTTTATGTACAGCAATTTGAGCATTTGCGGAAAATCCAAAATACCTCCAATCAGATTTTTTATCTCTTGTGCCGCCGGGAGCAGGATAGGTAATATGGTAATATTGAGACAGTGTGAAATGATTATCAATATTTAGCCCGCTTATTAAATGAATGTCTTTTCCAATCACAGTTTGTTTTTCTACGCCCATAAGTAAAACAATATTATTATACCAATATTTATCAGTTAAAAAGAAAATAGAAGGAGCTACGGGTCCATCAAGAATATAATCTATTATCCTCTTATTGCTTTTACCGAAAAGTGAATTTGTTTGTTCAATGTTATTAAATGAATATCTATAATAACCAACCCCCGCTTTTATAAAAAGCCCCTTCACCGGAAATTTATATACAGTGTTTATTCCCCAACTTTCACCCTTGATTTTCACCCGATCAGTAGTTACTGAGTTTATAGAATAAGT
>JBBSUB010000355.1:0-3876 GCA_038235345.1 Chitinophagales bacterium | reverse complement strand
TTATATTTACGCCGAGAGGCCGTGCCAGGGATCAAGCGCGTCATCCTAATACCGGCGTGGGAGAGCGTCAAATTTAGAGGTAGTTTGGAGTTTGGGGTTTGGAGTTTGGAGTTTGGAGTTTGGAGTTTGGAATTCGGAGTTTGGAGTTTGGAGTTTGGAGTTCGGAGTATCCGACAAGCAAAATACGAAGGATTCAATGGTGAAGGATTCATTGGTGAAGGAATTCGATAAAACATAATACCTGATACCTGACACCTAATACCTGACACCTAATACCTAATTTACACAGTTTTACCCCCCGGCCCCCTAAAGGGGGAGATAGGGTAAGTCTGAAAAAGTTTAGAGCTTTCGGGTAACTATAAATTCTAAAATAAAAGTGCAAAACCAACTAAGTTTATAATAAAAGTCGATTCGTTTAAGACTCAAAGTTCCCCTTTAGGGGGATTTAGGGGGTAAAGCCCATTCGTTTCAATACTTTAAGTTTCCGTTTAAAAACTATACGGCAGGTGTTAAGGACGAACTTTAGAAATCAGACAATTTTCATCCAAATCCATAAAATAACAAAACGGACATTCTTTACAAATGTCCGTTCTTTTTATAATCCATTTATGAGCTAAAGACCTTAAGCGTTCAGTCAGGATTTTGAATCCTCAACTCCAAACGTCAAACCCCAAATTCCAACGTCAAACTCCAAACTCCAAACTAAGTTCTTACCACTTATCCACTTCTTCATCAAAAAGATTATTGGTAGCGGGTGGAGTATCATCTGAAGTATCTTTTGCCGGTTCATGTAATCTTTCAGCCGTATCATCCAGCTGATTTGATCGCTCAGGTTCCGGCTCTGGTGAAGGCGATTCTTCCTCCGGAGTTTCCGGAGTTTCCTCAGTTAATTCAGGCGTAGCTGCTGCCGCAATACCGGTCGGATTTTCTTCCGAACCATCTGAAACTTCCTTAATATTTTCTGAATCGCCTCCGTAAGGATTTCCTTCATAATCAGAATTTTCATGACTGAATGCGTCAAAATCGAAATCCGGCATCAGGTCTGTTTTCACATAATCGATTGCTTCCGTCATTCCTTTCAGAAATTTATTAAAATCTTCTTTATAAAGAAAAATCTTATGTCTGTCGTACCCATCTTCATTAAACTTTTTACGACTTTCTGTAATAGTTAAATAATAATCATTACCACGTGTTTCTCTTATATCAAAGAAATAGGTTCGACGTTTTCCAGCTCTTATTCTCTGGCTATAAACACTTTCCATTCTTTTGTTATCATTATTCTCGTACGCCACTTTTTGTAAATTTTAATTGTTTTATAAAGTAATTCTTAATAGGGACAAAGATAAAATTGTTTTTGGATTGACAAAATAAATGAGAATTCAATCCGTTCAGCTTTGAATATTCTTATCCAACTCTTGTTGTTTCCGATACATTTCAGCATATAATCCATTCTTTTCCAATAAGGATTGATGTGTGCCCATTTCACTGATCTCTCCATCTTTTAACAATACAATCTTATCAAAATTAAAAAGAGAAAAGATACGGTGCGTAATGATCACAGCCGTTTTCGCCTGGAGATAATCATACAAATTCGTAATAATCTCATTTTCCGTTTTAGCATCCACAGCACTCAGACAATCATCAAAAATTACAATTTCATGATCTTTAATTAATGCCCGTGCAATGGATATCCGCTGCTTCTGTCCACCACTTAACGTTACCCCCCTTTCACCAATTTTTGTGTCATATTTCTCAGAGAAACGCTCAATCTCTTTATCAATGACTGCATTTTTTGCCGCCATTACCACCTCATCATATTGCGGATTATCCAACGCAAAACCAATATTATTCTCCACAGTATCACTGAATAAAAAAACATCCTGCGGAACAAAACTTATCTGGGACCGAAGCGATTTTAATTGGATATCCCGGATATCAATTCCATCATACCTGATCGTCCCTTTTTGAGGATCATACATCCGTAGCATTAACTGGGCAAGAGTCGATTTCCCGGACCCTGTCTTACCAATGACGGCAACCTTCTCCCCCTTTTTAATGTTCAAAGAAAAGTCCTTTATCGCATGAATGCCGGTATGCGGATAGATGAAATCCACCTGGTCAAAATCAATATTTCCCTGAAGCAATAAGTCCTTCGCTCCCTCCTTGTTTTGAATGGTTGATTCCTTATGCATAAACTCATTGATGCGTGCCTGGGAAGTAGCCGCACGCTGTATAAGGCTGGCAGTAAGTCCGATGGCACTTACCGGAAAAGTAAGCATCAGAATATACATCACAAACTCCCCGATAACACCAATCGTAATAATCCCATCAATGACATAGAAGCCGCCAATCATCACTGTTAGTAATGTACTGAGACCGATCATTAATCCCATGGACGGAAAATAAATAGCTTCCGTTTTTGCCAGGGAAATAGCGTTTTTCCGATACTCCTCACTATTATCTGTAAAGAATTTTAGCATGGCTTTTTCCTGCACAAAGGATTTTATGACACGAATACCTGAATAGGATTCCTGTGCATTAGTGGTTAGATCAGAAAGTAATGACTGAATCCTATCGGCCTTGCGGTTAATAATGTTATTGACATAGAATATAGTTACAGCTAAAATAGGTAATGGTGCCAGAACATATAGAGTCAGTTCACGGTTTTCATTGTACATATAGGATACGGAAAAACCAATGACAGCCGCCAGGTTGATAATATACATGATAGCAGGACCTGTGTAACTTCTCACGCGGCTTACATCTTCCGAAATGCGGCTCATTAAATCACCGGTATTATGTGTTTTAAAAAAATTGGTATCCAATTGCTGATAATGCCTGAATATTTGATTCTTCTGTTCAAACTCAATATGACGGCTCATGACTATAATCGTTTGCCGCATTAGAAACATAAATAAACCACTTATTACCGCCAAAATAAGCAGGATAATTCCCGAATACAGAATTTTGGTTTTAAATGAATCCCCGGAGTTTTCAAGTTTATTTATAAAAAAAGCCACGATAACATCGTAATGGGCTATTGCCGGAGACTTAACGGCAGGTTGATCCGCCTTTAGCGCTACCTCTACCGTGTTCAAAACATACTTGGTGACTTGAGGCGCTAATATTCTAAAATAATTTGAAAGAATAATAAATATAATTCCTGATAAGAAATGCCATTTATATTTCCAGAAATATTTATTAAGGGGTTTAAGGGCTTTCATATCGGTGACCGCACGGGTTAAAATTGCCGGATAATCTAAATATTTTTCAAACAAAGATAATAAAATCAATCCTGGTGAAAATCATAACGATTAAAATTACCTGACCTGTTACCTACTACCTAATACCTAATACCTAATACCTAGCCTGACAAGCCAGAACCAAAGAGGTTGTAGGTGGTAGGTGGTAGGTAGTAGGTTGTAGCTTTTCTACTTGATAGCTGCCTGTTCGTAATTTTTTTTCCTGAATGAATGAAAAAAAGAAAAGAGTAGCGTTGAATCTATATACCTCAATGAGGAAAATAGCTCAACGGAATGTTGGCTGACAAAAACAAGAAAGGTGCTCACCAATTTGAGCCAGATCAGTTTCGGATCTGTTTTCGATTAAGGATAAATACGGGAAGAGAAAGGCCCATTACGAAACATTATTGATCAGAAACTACTGGTCGTATCGAGTTAGCTATATACTTTTTTCAAACTCCTGCCAAATTTGGCTAATACCTAATACCTACCCTGACAATCCAGAACCAAAGAGGTTGTAGGTGGTAGGTGGTTAGTAGTAGGTTGTAGCTTTTCTACTTGATAGCTGCCTGTTCGTAATTTTTTTTCCTGAATGAATGAAAAAAAGAAAAGAGTAGCGTTGAATCTATATACC
>JBBSUB010000354.1:0-3880 GCA_038235345.1 Chitinophagales bacterium | reverse complement strand
TGAGAAGTTTTAAAAAAGCAATCGTTGCTTTTACGTTAGGTTCGTATTGGTTTAGCAGGATGCTCATTATAATTTTTTCATCTGGGGTTAAACAAGAAAACCGCACACATTTATAAACCACAATTTTAAAGCAGACGCAAAATATTTAAACAAAAAATAAATTAATCAATTAGTGCATGATATTTATAAAAAACTACCTCTTAGGGTAGATGCACCCCGTAGATTCAACTACCAGGAATTATAGTATTTTTATCTCACTATTTAGATTAAAAGTTAGTTAACATGATTTATACCCGAAACCGGTTTTATATTGCAGAAGATGATCAATTAGGCATTAAGTCCTGCAAGATTCTGCTGGCCGGGTGTGGACTTGGTAGCAATATTGCGGAATGCTCTCTGAGGCTGGGTTTTGAAAGCCTAACTTTAATTGATGGAGATGTTGTGGAACAGACAAATTTAAACCGCCAAAACTATGTGCATGATGATATTGGTAGTTCTAAAACCGAAGCATTAAAGAAAAGGCTGTTGGGAATTAACCCAAATGCAAATATACTATCAGAGAATATTTTTTTAAATAATGAAAATATAGAAACGCATCTGACAGGCCATCACATTGCCGTCAATGCTTTGGATTTCCAGTCAGATACCCCTTTCAGATTTGACAAATTATGCCAGGCACATCAGATACCGGTATTGCATCCATATAACATTGGCTGGGCTACCCTGGTTTTTGTAATATTACCAGATGGGCCTAATTTATACGGTATATCGAATGACTATGCAGGTTTTGAAAAGAAAGTAGCAGCATTCTTAATCGAAAAATTGCACAACGGCGCGGGAGGATGGATTCAAAATATTTTGTCAGAATATGAAAAAAATGGCCAGGGGGAGTCACCACCACAACTATCAGTCGGTTCCTGGTTAACAGCAGGGACCTGCACTAATATTATCTATAGAATAGCTACAGGAAAGCCTGTCAGGTCATTTCCTGATTTCTATTTTACTACAATAGAACTATAGTGGACTTTAGATGATACCGATATTAACGGCGGACAAAATTGCTTCTGACATACTACTTGCTTTAAGCTTTTTGAAGAGATTTTTCTTGTGGAATTTAATGGTGTCAACAGACAAAAAAAGTTCTTTTGCAATTCTTTCAACAGTGAGCCCCTGGCTTGACAGCATCAGGATTTCTTTTTCCTGGCTGTTAAGCCTGACTATCTTATGTTCCTGCCATTTTTTTAAAACAATATCATATTCGAAAATCTTTTTCCCCCTGCCATTTTTAATTACAATATTCCCCGGCTTATGATTTGAAGATAGAGAGACAAGACATAAAGCAATCCAAATATTTCCGTTTGGATCCAGAATCAGTGGAGCCAGTTTATGATTAATCAGCATTAAATGCCCGTTAGGTTGCTTTAAATGAAAATCGTAAGATATTGAATAATCCGTCCTTTCATCAAGAGCTATATTGTTGTAAAATTTGAACCCTGCTTCATTGATTTCCAAAAGTAATTTAAGATCCTCATAAGGAACGTTTTTCAGGTAAAATGAATAACCGGCCTGCAATACCTGCCGGGCCGACTTACCACACAGAAATAATGGGTTGTCTGAAACATATAAAAATCCTCTTTTATAATAATCAATAAGATAAATACTATGATAGGCAAGTTGGGAGAACGCCTCTGCTACCCTTGTATAATATTTTACTATTCCATAGTCGTATGAAGAAGGAATAAAATCCAGGTGTATAGGTTTGAAAAAGTCACGAACTGAAATATCTATTTTATTACTCTTTGACATCTTTGCTAAAGTTATGCCGGTTTTGTCAATCTTCCCTTTTCAGGCAAAACGCCTACCCTTTAGGGTGGATTTTAATGTTTTAAAATATATCATTCCGTATAATATTTTTTGAGGATTTATATTGCCTGAAAAATATATTAAAATGGAAAAAATACAATTTAAACATTTAAAAAAGGGAGCCTGCGGAGACTGGCAGAATTTATTGTTAGAGAAAATTATGTTCAACACCAATCAACAATAGTTCCATCGGACGATTTTTTAAACACTGCCAGCGCTCTCGCCCTGGAAGACTACTTAATTTTCGAAGATTCCGTTTTCTGTGTTGCCATAAAGAATTCCGAAATAGTCGGTTCAGTGAAAATTACTCGTTGGAACGAAAACATCTCATTACCTATCCAAAGCTTATTCGATATTGATCCTGCAATGTTTGTAAATAAGGGTTTTAAGAGTGTTTGGCATATCGGAAGATTTGCTATTTCCAAAAGTGAAAAAGATGGAGCTAAGTTGCTGAAAAACTTAATTGCTATTGCTATATACCCGGTTTGTAAAGCTGATAATAGCATCATGCTGGCAGAATGTGATAGCAAATTTGTGAGAGTGCTTAATTTGATAGGAATAAGAACTGAACGATTGGCTCAAGGAATTAATTATCTCGGTTCTGAAACCCTCCCTGTTTATTCAACTCAGGAATGGTTGGCGTCTTTCTTAAATAAAAGTTCCTATTATAATGATGCCCTCAATTTTTATAACAAAATAGAATTGAAAGGAAAGTTATTTGAACACTATGTACATGATTTTAATTTGGCTATAAGTCTTACCAACTGAATACTCTTTAATATTTTCATTAGTCAGGAAAATATTTTTGTAGTTTTATTTTGTTGGGATAGGGCCGAAATCATTTATTTCCGATATACAATTATTTAATTTATTGAAAACAAATTTTGGCGAAAAAGAAGCTGAACAATTTGTAAGTTTAATAAAACAGGAGGTAGAACAATCATTTGAAAACAAAAAGATATGCTTGCTACAAAAGCGGATATTGGAAATATTGAAATAAAAATTGCCCAATTAGAAACTTCCATCGCAAAAACAGAAAGTAAGCTCATTCTTTGGGCTTTTGTATTTTGGGCTACACAACTGGGAGCTATATTTGCGTTTTTGAAATTTTTTATTAAGTAATCTTATTGTTGTGGTGATATTTATATCATGGGTGAGATTAGTCCTCACTCACAACCTTTGCCGCTAAAACTTCCAGCGCCACGCTATCCGTGCCCTTCGGCGCAAAATATTTTGTTTTAAAGTCTTTAGATTGGCCGGCAGGTAACACTTCAAATACCGTTTCTTTGTCGGTTTCGAGCAAGACTTTCGTTTTACTGTAAAAAGATAATTGCAGATCAACATCTTTGTAAGTAGCCAGTGTAGCATTATTTTTTACCACGCACTTTACCACAGTTTGTCCTAATAGATTTCGTTTGTCATTGCCGTGCACCGTCAAAAAGTTTAAGGGATCTTTTTGCTCCTTCATTAAAAGTGAGTTTTTGGTTTCCTGGTAACTTTCCTTTTCGGCATCAACTTTTTTTTCTCCATCAGTATTGCACGAGAATAAAACAGAAATAAAAATTGGGAAAAGAAACAAAGATTTTTTCATGGAACTATTTTTTAAGAAGTCACTAAAACAAAAACCCTAACCCATTATAATTTATAAGTGGTAAATTATTTGTTTTTCAAAAATAAATAATGGAAATAAAAATAAGAAACAAAAAAGGAACAGTAAGATACCCAAAGTTTTAAAGCCTGCCTTGAACCCTCCTCTGTCCGAATGGACTCCTTTGTCCGAATGGACTCCTTTGGAGGAGGGCAGGTAGGCCGCCCTTTTTACGCTTCCGTTCCCAACCATAGCGCGCCGCCGATGCTATTACATACAGCGCCGGTCACAGAGGCCAGCACTGTATATTGCTCACGCCATCTTAAAACCCCGAGGAGCGCCATTATCAGCGCTTCTTTATATTTTACCACATCATCTTCGGGTATATAGATTTCAAAATTTATTTCTTCAATATTTTTTTTCAATCTT
>JBBSUB010000353.1:0-3896 GCA_038235345.1 Chitinophagales bacterium | reverse complement strand
TAAAACGAATAGACAAAGTTTTCAATAAAGGACTTCACTATTATCTGGACCCTAAATCGCCGGAAGTATCAAAAGACGCAAGTATTTTTTTTAGAAAAACGAAATTTGGTACAGACCTGAATATTGGAGCAAAAAAAATAGTGCATCAGTTTGAAGAATTTAAAATTTCCCTTTCAGCAATTTCAAAACTTGCCGAACTGGATATTGAAAGGGCTTTACCTGTTTTTACAATAAATCAGGACCCCAAAATAATTGCAAAACAGGTAAGAAAAGAATTATATCCGGATTTCAATTCAGTTCCAAAGGAATTTCTTAGAGCTTTAATTTCAACGTTTGCAGAGAACAACATATTCGTATTTGAGTTTGTCGAAACCTGGAACAAGAAAGAAAAAGCAAATATTGATGGGTTCTTTTTAAACCCAAACGTAATTGTTCTGAAAAGACAACAAACCTCTTTCAGAAGGGAAATTTTCACTTTAATTCACGAATTAGGACATTACTTAATAAAAGAAGAAGAAATTGAGCAGTTAGACATTTCTAATCTTGCCAATAATAAACTTTCGGCAGTTGAAAGATGGTGTAACGATTTCGCCTATCATTTTCTTGCAGGCGAATTTGACAAAGCATTTGAGCAGATTGAAAAAGCAGACGGCAATAACGATTACCATTTTGATTTAATAGAACGTATTTCAAAAGAAACACACCTTAGCCAAATTGCTTTATTTACAAAACTTCTATTTCAGAAGAAAATAACTCAAAATAATTACAACACGATTAAGGCCGACTTTGATGAGAAATATAGAATCAGGCAAGAAGAAGAAAAGAAACAAAGAGAGTTAGACAAAGTACAAGGAATTCAAAAGGGTGGATCAACACCTAAACCAATGAATTCGCCTTTACTTATCTCCACTATTCAAACTGCTTTCTATGAAGGTATAATTAATGAATATGACGTTTGTAAATCCTTAAATATTTCACCTGATAAATTAGATAAGTACTTGCAATGAAAGTAGTCATCGACACAAATTCGCTTCTGTCTTTGGTACGTTACTACTTGCCATTTGACAAAAAAGGAGTTCTTTTCCAGTTCTTCAAAAAGAAAATCGAAATTGGTGAAATCATTATAATAGATAAAGTTCTTCAAGAATGTACATATAACTCTAAAGGCATCGTACTTACAACACTTGATTACTTAAATGACAAGGCATTTTTAAAAACAGCGAAAGTTCCCTACAAGACAGACTCAATAATTGCACCTTCGCCGGCAAAGTTTCTACGACAAGTTGAAAATCAATTTGTAAATACTGTTATAAGGAAACAACGAAAACTTACTGACACAGAATTTGATAATCAAAAGAATGCTTTCCTCAATGATGCAGATATGAGGCAAATTATTCTTTGCCTGAACTTGTTGAAAGACGGAGAAAAAGTTGTTTTGGTTACAGAAGAGACAGAAAACAGCAATGATAATAAACTTTTCAAAAAGATACCTGCAATTTGCAAGGAGTTGAATATCTCAACATTGACTTTGCCGGAATTATTGGTAAAATATGATGGTATTGATATTGACTTCAAATAGATAACCTATGCTCAAAAATATCATTAGCCAGGGCCTGTGTGCATTTTTATCAACTTTTGTTCGCTATTCAGCAGTAATTCTTGCAGAAATTTTTCAATTGAGCTATGAATCATAACTTCAAATATTTGAACTTTTACCCGACTTTTCTTTCGGCTGTAAATACCGTTATAGGCTATGGCACCGAACGTTTTCCAGACCAACAAAATCTGACTAACTTACGCTGGCAAATTTGAATCAAATGAAAGAAGAGAAAAACATTATTAAAGAACCAAAGTTGCCAAAAGGCTTCAAGTTTGATCCGGCAATGAAAAGCAAATACGAAGACCAGCCAGTATTTCAGGACAAAGTGAACAGAACCAACTATATTCTAAAAAAAGTAGGATTGCCAAAGAAGTGAGCGATTTGACCATAATGCACAGCCAATAAAATCTAAACGATTTAGCCAAAACTGAACACACTTATCCACGATGCAGTAAAATCTATAGTGGCCTTCCCTTCTTCTGGTAAATCAACAAGTACCAACAACGTACGAATCAAAATTGTTTTAAGCTACCTGAAATTTTATGCTATCAAAGCCATGAAATAATGTTATTACTAATTTGGGATGGACGTAGAAATCCACAAGATTTACCATGGTCGTACTAATAGCCAGCCACCAATAAAAAGTATTTGCAAAAGCCAGACAATGTTTTTGTCGGCTGTAGTTCTCTATCCCTTTTCCCCAATTCGTGAAATTCGTGTTCAAAATTCGTGTTTAAAATCAGTGCTCTTATTTTCAATCCCCAAAACATAATTTTTTACATTAAGATTAAAGGAATACCTTTTGAATCAAGGCATCTACATTTAAGATCTTTCTCATGGATCAACGCAATCTCCATATTGAAACAAAATTATTAGAACAACTTTCCAATGGAGATGAACAGGCATTTGAATCATTTTTTACGGCCTATTACAACAGGTTATTCCAGTATATTTTTGGGTTCACCAAATCCAGGCAGGTAACAGAAGAACTTGTAATGGATGTCTTTTTAAAAATATGGTTAGGCCGAAGTATCCTACCAGAAATTAATCATTTTGATTCCTTTCTCTTCCGCGTAGCGCATAATAAATCAATTGATTTTCTCCGCGCTGTAGCAAGAGATCCTTCTTTTAAAGATTTATTATGGGACCAGATTCAGTTTGCCAATAATGATCAATCTGATTCTAAACTGATGACGCAGGAGTATGAAAAAAAATTAAGAGAAGCCATTTCTCTTCTTTCTCCTCAAAGAAAAAAAGTTTACCAAATGAGCCGCGAAGAAGATATGAACCACGATCAAATCGCCGCTAAGCTAAACCTATCAAGGCATACGGTCAATAACCACATCGTGGAAGCCCAACGATTTATCCGGAATTATTTATCAAAAAACCTGGATCTTACCTACCTTCTTTTATTGGCACAAACTCAAATTTGATTGAACTTCTTTATAAGTTTAAACACGAATTTTTAGGCACCAATTACACGAATTGAAAACACTTTCTTAACCTACAACCTTCCACCTACCACCTAAAACCTGGATCAAACACGAATTTTTAGGCCCGAATTACACGAATTCTTCAAACTCAAATTTCTGAACATCTTTAAAGTTATTTCTTTTAAAACGCAGGCCGAGCCTTGTCAGCATACTAAAAAATAATTGTCCCCTGCCATTAGTTGTCCCGGCAAATAATAGCGTCTTAATAGTATAACACGCTAAGAAATTATTTTATTATGCCCGATAAACTTCCCTCCGATATGCGCTCTGAAATTTTACTGGAGAAATTTTTTGAGAATACCTGCACCAAAAAGGAATTAGAGGAGTTATTGACCCTTGCTGAAAATGAAGAGTCAGAAGATGATCTTACGAATGCAATGAAAAAGCATTGGGCAAATCCCGGAAACATTCATCCTATTTCAGAGGCGAAATTATCTGCAAAATTTCTTGATTTAATGGAGCATGCAAGGAGCATGGATATTGAAACAGTCCGGCCATCAAAAGTAAAACGATTTTCAAAAATACTTTCCTATGCAGCAGCAGTAATCATTCTTTGCCTTCTTTCTATAACCGCCTATTATTACTACAACCATAACAATACGGAAGCGGATAAAATTGTTCAAAATATACCTGTGCTACCTGAAAGCAATGAAATTTTGCCAGGGGGCAATAAGGCAACATTAACGCTGTCGAATGGCCAGGTTATCGATCTTACCAATACTCAAAATGGAACCCTACCTACTCAGTCAGCTATAAAAATTGAAAAGTCAAACGGGCTGCTCTCTTACTCACCTGAAAACAAC
>JBBSUB010000352.1:0-3909 GCA_038235345.1 Chitinophagales bacterium | reverse complement strand
GAAAAAAAGTTTTACTAAAATAAGACCAAGGAAGGAAAGATGATTATCTATAGAAATAAATTTCAAAGTAATATCTTATTTCTTAAAGCAAGCGATTGGTTTAAACATTAGTTTGTACCAATAAGAAACTTACAATATTTTTCATGATACGGTTAATTGATTTAGAAACGGGTTGGGTTTTCGCAAAACTGCTTTCCCTCACGGCACCATCAACTCCCTAATATCACTCCCCAAAAAATAAACCCTCGACCGAATCTTTACCCTCCTCAATTTTCCATGCTTTATCCAATCATAAATGGTTGGTTTGGTCACTTTAAATAGCGAGCAGATTTCCTGCATTTTATACAAGGGTTTCTCTGTAAGTCCGGGTGTCTCCATTATGTTGGTATTGAAAGCCTGAGCTTTATGGCCTTTTGTGACTTCTTCCCGGATGATTAAACGGATCTGATCCCAAAACTCCTGAGGTTCTAAGGGAATAAGAATCGGTACTGCTGTATTGTTTTCCATAGTCTGCATTTTCATTTTCACGTTGTTTGTTTACATTCATTCAGGTGGACGGTACTACCTATAGCAGGGTTAAAGGATGGCTGGTAGATGATGTATCCAAAATCCTGAAGATTGTTAATGTATTTATTATAGGTGCATCGGGCACTTATTTTGGCAACTCTCATGATCAAATTTCTTTTGATAATAAAAGGATTGACCTCACCGGAATGATGCCATTGTTGCAATAAGGCCAGGTAGAGACTAATATGAGTCGAACTGATTTTAGGATCGTCCTCAATTGCTTTGCAAAAATTCGTAAATAGAGTTAGCTGTTCCATTTTCTACATTTATTTTAATTGGTGATTTTACCGTTTGATGATTGGCTTGACCGCTTCTTCGGTAATAAGCTATTGACCTTAGATGTAGTCCCATTTCCTTTACCCTCTTTCTTTTTATTATCCTCTGCTGCTTTTTCTTTTGCCAGCATTTCCTTTTCAAGCCATTTATTTAACAGAAACCTGTACGCTTCGGAGATTGTAATACCAGGTTGTTCCTCAAAAAAATAAAAACGCTGACTGAACTCCGATTCTCTTTTTAAAGGGCTGGTGCTGTCCACCAAATCTTGATCAGCCAGACCAGCCCAGTATTTTATTTTTAAAACTGCCGCAAAAATCTTTCCTTCTTGTGTAGAATTTAATGATGATAGTTGTTCTGCTATTGCTTCAATCTTCCGGCCTTGGTCCATGTTTTGTTTATCCTCCAAATCCCATTGCTTGCTACCTTCAGGATCAAAAGAAACTGCCCAATCTATTTCCTTCATCTGCTGATCAAGCGTGTGGATATTTATGCCATTAATGATCTTATCACCAAATACCATTTCTTTTTGAAGTGTTGCATCGTAATACATTAACATGTACTCTTCGAGGTTAGGATCCTTCTTGAAAAAGAGCTGGATATTCAACCAATCTTTATCTTCCTGAATTTTCCTTGATAGAAAAAATTGATCTGGTTTAAAACAGATTTTTTGAAAGAGAACAAAAGACAGATCAGCAAATCCCAATGTCTTCAATGTTTCGGACAGTTCTTTGATGTTTTGAATATTCATAATCCTGAGTTTTAAAAATGGATAGGTATTTTATTTATCCAATAGACAGGCCTTTCTTATGCGTTACTTTCTTTTTCGGAAGGAGACTTTTCGTTACTTTCTTGTCGATGCTTTTCGATTGCTCAGGTTTCACTTCCTGCTTCATTTCTTTTTTTTTATCCGGTGTAGGTTTCTCCTCTAATTTTAGAGTAGGGGACAGGTTGACTGATTTATATTGGTCCAGGTTTTCTTTCGGAACCAATTTTAAATCTGAATCGTACAGGTTAATTTTTTTAAATTGGGGATTGGCTTCGATAAACATTGAATGACTTTTACCTTCTTTTTCTATTCCTACAAACTGGAGATTTCCTTTCTGTAAGGATTGTATTAAGGATTTTTCTTTTTCCGGATCTTTCAATTCATCGATTGTAAATTTCTTCAATTCTTCTTTTAAGTCAAACCCGTAATTTTCATGAAACTGCTTTACTTCATGGTTTTTTCTTCCATCGTTTTTATCCAGGTCAAGTTGCAGCCACGCTTTGTATGGTGCCCCTTCTTTGGTAACAAGATCTTTATGGACAGACCGGCCCTGTAATAAATTATAAGCTTCCTTGGTTGTAACTCCTTTCCCTTTATTGAGGTAAAAAGTTTGTTCCGATTTTACACCATTATCCTTTTCCAGGGAAGCGTGATAATTGTTGAAAAAATACATGTCACTGGTATCAGATTTCCGGAAGTTGAGGGTAGCTTCAAAGGGTTTTTTATTAAACAAGTTTGAGTAAGTCAAATGGAAATCAGGTTTGTTTTCCTTCATATTTTTTTCCAATTCATCTTTAAGGTTTTCTCCAAAACCCATGTATTTGATATTGTCTGTCAAATACTGAAAATTTTCGTTGTTCATGATAATTTGTTTTAAGTATGATTAATTTATTTTACACTCGCGTTTTTAATTCCAATCGGGCAGAATTTTAGCTTTGATTATTTTCCGGTTATTCACTTTAATCAATAAATGTCTTCCTCCATTTTTTTCGAGCATTTGCACACCCATATACTTTGCGTCCGGAATTGTGAATTTGTTGAATGCAACAACTATCGTGGAACTTGAATGAGCTATTACTTCTGTTGTACTTCCTATTGTATAAAGTGGTTTCAATTCAATTTCCTGTACTGCTGTCCGCTTCTGCTTCTTTTGATCTTTTATATAAAAGCGCAGAACATCAAACGTGTAATCTATCGGACTGAGGTTATCCAATTTTAGTTGATAATAGACTACGTCGTCTTTAATATAAATACCTGCGACCCTTGCGATCATTCCCCATCTTTTTGCCGACATTCCTTTCTGAATCGGGGGATTATCAAGAATGCCTTTTGCATATCCTGCTATGGAAGCTTTTTTATTAATTGGTAAATTGTAAATTAATTCACCTGGGTTTTCTTCGTAGTTTACTACAAAACTGTAAATACTTCCATCATTTGTGATGACACTCAGATTGGATTCAGTGAATTCTTGTATGGCAGCTTTCACCAGCAGAATATTTTCTGCTTCAGGAACCTGTTGCACAAGTATATCCTTTGTGCCCCTGTCTACATGCAAAACAGGGAAGGGAAATACAAGACTGGTGGTTTTAGTGGTTGAAATAGTCAGGGAGGAAGTTTGGCAACATGCCGAGCCTATAAAGCAAAAGATGCTGATTAAACTAACAAATTGTTTCATGATTTTTGTTTTTATAATTGAAGTATTTGTTTATATATTTTTATCTCTAAGGAGGATCTTGTAACCGGCTTTAACCATCACTTTTACTTGCTTCGCTTTTTTACTAAAAAAACTTTTAGCTGCATTAATACCTGTCGCTGTGGCCTGTGCTTTAAGTGATGGATCCATTGTAAGAAAATCCATGGATTGCAAACCGTTATCTGTTGCCTGTTTAGCAACATCCCTTGATATGGCTCCGGGAATGTAAATGCCTGGTAAACCGTCCATATCAAACACCTCCAATTTTATTGGATACACAGACTTTTTTATACGAATAGAAGTAATCGAAATCTCAAGCCGGTCATCATGAAGTTCAGCAATTCCAAAAATGAAATTCCCCCGGGGAATGAGGGTACCATTTACATAAATATCATCCATCAACCGACATTTTACAACTGATCCGTTCATTAACGTTTGAGTTTCATGAATAACTGCTTCAATGGCATTTTGATTTTCCAGACTAACATTATCTTCCAGGCTGTAGAAATGGTTTAAAGAGGTTTGTTTTATTTTAATTGTATCTAATAAACTTATGTGTTGATTTGGTTGGTTTTTGCTTACAATAAAAACCTGTTCCTTGTTCTGG
>JBBSUB010000351.1:0-3919 GCA_038235345.1 Chitinophagales bacterium | reverse complement strand
GCTTTAAGTAAAATTGCAGGTGAAAAATTATTGGTTAAAGAAAGCGGGAAGGGTTGATAGTTTCCTGTTATACAGTTCAAGAGGTTAATTAATGAATTTTTAAAAGCAGGGTAAGAACGCGTTAGCTGCCTGCCCGTTTTTTAGGGTCTGAACCGTTATGTGTCTTATCGTTCAGGTCCCCGAAAGGTAAAGGTCGGGGCAGGCAGCCGAAAGAAGCGCCCCGACCGTATGAAATCATTCTCTGTTTTGTCCCTTTCGAAGTACAACTATTACCGGCACACCGGATTAACATTAAATCCTTTTTTTCTTAGTAAATGAATGATCCCGTGTTTTTGACCTAAATGTCCGGCTCCTACGGCAAAAAATATCGAATTTTTTCTCATTAATTTAGGCATAGCTGCCGCCCATCTTTTATTACGATCCGTCAGCATTGTTTCCTCTCCGTCCTCGCTCATAAACCGCCTGTCGCTGATGAGGGAGCCCAAAGCCTCCAGATCTTCTTCTTTATACGCTGCCAGCATATTTTGGAATACTTCTGTATAGCTGTCCCCGATTTTGAGTTGCCTGAGCAACTCTTTTGAGTCATAAATTTTATCGGCAATATCCAATTGTTCCAGGGCAGTTTCCAATCCACCCGTATGCATTCCATATTCTGCGGCCATGGCAATAAATTCCATTTCAAATACTTTCAACTCACTGCATCCGATG
The DNA here is from genome assembly GCA_038235345.1 of Chitinophagales bacterium. GTDB lineage: Bacteria > Bacteroidota > Bacteroidia > Chitinophagales > Chitinophagaceae > Ginsengibacter. The sequence continues at coordinate 3,211 of JBBSUB010000351.1, read as the reverse complement.
GAGCGGATGATCATTTGATTCAGGAGCATTATCGGCGCTTGTTTATCGGCTTCCTTCAGTGTATATCCATAACTGCTTTGTAATATTTCATCCAGTTCATGCTGCTCTTCTTCATCTAACCCCGCACTGATACTTGCGGTTTGTTCTTCCTGGTTATTCATGATGCTCATTTCTTCCATGCTTGCCAGGTCCACTTCCATAAATAAGGTGTCACATTTTTTAAATGCACTGAGCACCTTGTCTTTGATCAGGAAATCCTCTGCGCACATCAGGTGCATGGTACCATAGATGTAGGAAGGTTTTTTTAGGTTTTTTCCGGAAACTTTCCAGAGCAGAGATCTTTGTTTCGGGCCCATTGTATTTTTCGTGTGATTTTAACGAAAGTAACTTTTTTTCGTTTGGACAAAAGGTTAAGTTATCCGGTAGAATGATACAAGTTATTTTCTATGCCGGGTACTAAAAATTTGATGGAATGGCCATCGATAGAAATATTGTCTGGTATTAATTTATACAAGGAGCACTTAAATCGGTTTAAGTTTATTAATTTCCACCTTTATGGTTTTAGTATTTTTAATTTTTAATTCATAAAGGATATTCAGCAATATGCATTTAGGATCACAGAGAAATATAAATTTTATTCATAGTGGAAAACAGAAAAATGTACACCAGAGATACTGGATTGGAGGTTACGCTATTCTTGCAGCTGCGTCGCTTGTGGTTTATTTCCTGATTGAATTAAAAGTGTTTGACCTGATTGAAGATTACCGGCCTATCCTTAAAAGGATTTCTCTGACTTCTTTCTTTGTCTTCCTGGTTTTTCTGCTCGGAAAGTTGATCGAAAGGTTAATCGATAAACATAGCCAATCCCGTGGGTACAGCTATAATCTTGTGCGTATTACCAGGCTCCTTACCGGGCTTTTTGCATTTATAGTGGTCCTTTCTTTTTTATTTGAAAATTGGACCACAGCGGCTGTTTCCTTTGGTTTATTATCTCTTATACTTGGTTTTGCTTTGCAATCACCTATTACTTCCTTTATCGCCTGGCTCTATATTATATTCAGAACGCCATACAGGGTGGGGGACAGGATCGAAATTAATGGTTTTAAGGGAGACGTGACGGAGATTAATTACCTGGATACAACCCTGCTAGAATTTGGCGGAACCTATCTTACCAACGACCGGCTTAGTGGCAGGGTCATCCGGTTTCCCAACAGTATTGTATTACGTTCTGAGGTGTTTAATTATTCAGGTTTTCACGATCCTTTTATATGGAATGAAACTGCGCTGCAGATTGCGTACACAAGCGACCTGAAGTTTGTGGAAGAATCATTGATGACTGCTGCCAGGGAGGATTACCAGGAACAATATACGGAATTTGCCCCATTGGATAAGGAACTGGAACCCGCTGTTTATTTTAGAGTAAATGTTTATGCATGGCTTGAAGCAGTCGTGTCTTATCCTGTACTTCCAATGGAGACAACGCCCAGGCGTACACGAATTTTACAACGCGCAATTTTTCTCTTAAATAAGCATCCTGAAAAGGCACAGTTTCCTGAAGGAACCGGAAGGTAATTGGTTCAAGTTTTCCTTCCCGAATTTCGTTCAATTCCACTTTCATTGTTTGTAATCATCTTCGGGGCCTTTTTATGAAATAAATTATTTGGCATCATTTTTAACCTATTTGTCAGAAAATATATTATATGAAAAATTATTTAATCCTTTTTGCAAGCATTTTCTTGTTTTCAAGTTGTGTTGCAAAACGATACCTGATACAGTCGCAAAATCATGTGGCCTCACTGCAGTCGGATAGTACCCGTTTTGAGAATAAAATGGCTGATTTACAAAGTCAGATTGCTGCACACCAAAAAAGTATCACCGATCTGAACAAAAAGATTACGGATTTAAATTCTCAAAATACTGCTCTTGGTGCTCAATCCGAGGAACAGATAAGTAAATTATCTCAAAGTCAACAGGAACTTCAACGTCAGCAACAACGTTTAAAGCAATTACAGGATTTGCTAACGCAACAAAAAGAAGCCTCCGAAAAGCTTAAAAATAAAATGTCGGAAGCACTAAAAGGATTTAACTCCAGTGAGTTAACTGTTCATCAGAAAAATGGAAAGGTATATGTGAGCCTTTCTGAGAATTTATTATTTCCCTCCGGAAGTGCTGTGGTGAATTCGAAAGGTGTGGATGCCTTATCTAAATTGGCCGCAGTTTTAAATTTAAATGCGGACGTTGCAGTGAATATTGAAGGACATACGGATAGTATTCCTATTAGAGGCCGTTACGCGGATAATTGGGATTTAAGTACTGCACGTGCGAATTCTATTGTACGGATATTGGTGAATAACTATAAAGTAGATCCGGTAAGGGTTACAGCTACCGGTCATAGTTTCTATGATCCCATCGATACAAATAGTACATCACAGGGAAGAGCAAATAACAGGCGTACAGAGATCATACTTTCTCCTAAACTGGAAGAAATGTATCAATTGCTTGAGAAGTATTAAACCGTATTTTATATTTAAGCTTATTATCACTCTACATATATTAAAAAAGCCCGCTTAAAAATTAAGTGGGCTTTTTAAGTATCATCATTCTATTGTTTAAGTCAATTTATCCAGGGTTGTTTTGATTCTACCATTGTGGCAGCCCCGATTCGTGTCTCACGAATCGTATTACTTGGGATTGCTACGATGACTCCGGTTTTTAAATAAAATCTGATCAATGAGCTGAGAATAAATCAAACCAGTGCTTATTCAGTATAAGGAAATTCGTGAGACACGAATTTAGGCTGCACAGTGGAACAGACACGAATTTATGCGGCGCGATGAACCGATACAAATTTAAGCGGAGTGTAAGAAGTACAATTATTCAGGCCAAACATGGGAAAGAACCGAACTTGGTCGAGACGAAAATAGGAATTTGTGCAGCACCATTGTGGCAGCCCCGATTCGTGTCTCACGAATCGTATTACTTGGGATTGCTACGATGGCTCCGGTTTTTAAACAAAATCTGATCAATGAGCTGAGAATAAATCAAACCAGTGATTATTCAGCATAAGGAAATTCGTGAGACACGAATTTAGGCGGCACGATCTACCGATACAAATTTAAGCGGAGTTTAAGAAGCACAATTATTCAGGCCAAACATGGGAAAGAACCGAACTTGGTCGAGACGAAAATAGGAATTTGTGCAGCACCATTGT
>JBBSUB010000350.1:0-3936 GCA_038235345.1 Chitinophagales bacterium | reverse complement strand
CAATATCTTAAATAAAATTGTTTTTAAACAACTGCTTTTTCATCTGCTGTGCGATGATCGGCCATATCAGGAATATCGTCTGCTTTATACGCTCCTGAATCCAGTTTCTTTTTACAAGCTTCAAATGCTGCCAGAGTGATTTCTGTATCCTCATCTGAGTGTGCCGCAGTAGGAATCAAACGGAAAATAATTTGACCTTTTGGTATTACCGGGAATACAACTACAGAGCAAAAAATATTATAATTCTCCCTGATGTCCATAACCATATTGGTTGCCTCGGGTAAATCTCCTTTCATAAATACCGGCGTTACCGGTGTATTGGTTACACCAATATCAAATCCTCTTTCCTTTAATCCCTTCTGTAATTTATTTACATTATGCCATAGTTTTTCTCTCAATTCAGGCATTGTTTTCAGCATTTCCATTCTTTTCAACATGCCATAAACCACCGGAAGAGGTAAACTTTTTGCGAAAATCTGGGAACGTACATTATATCTTAAAAAGTTTATAACATTTTTTGTTCCGGCCATAAATGCACCGATACTTCCCATGCTTTTTACAAATGTGCTGAAATAAAGATCAACCTGATCCTGACATCCCTGCGCTTCATCTGCGCCGGCACCATTTGGCCCCATCGATCCAAATCCATGTGCATCATCGATCAATATGCGGAAATTATATTTTTTCTTTAAAGCAACGATTTCTTTTATTTTACCCTGAGAGCCACTCATTCCGAAAACCCCTTCGGTAATAACTAATATACCACCGCCATTTTTCTCCGCCATTTTTTGAGCACGCTCCAGTTGTTTTTCACAATCTGCTACGTCATTGTGTTTATATTTATAACTGTAGCCTACATGTAAACGGATCCCATCCACAATACAAGCATGTGCTTCTCCATCATATACAATTACATCACGGCGATTAACCAAGGCGTCTATACAACTCATAATCCCCTGATAGCCAAAATTTAAGATCATGGAATCTTCACGACTAACAAAATCTGCAAGCACCACTTCCAGGTCTTCATGATATTGCGTATTACCGCTCATCATTCTTGATCCCATCGGATTTCCAATACCAAATTTCTCTGCTGCTATCGTATCTATCTTACGCGTTTCAGGATGGTTTACCAGGCCTAAATAATTATTAAGGCTCCATACTATTTTTTCCTTTCCCCTAAACTTCATCCGGCTTCCCAACTCTCCTTCTAATTTAGGAAATGCAAAATATCCATGCGCTCTTTCAAGGTGTTGACCCAGTGGCCCATGATCTTTATCAAACTTTTCGAATAGATCTATCATTAAAGGTTTTTTATGTTATTAATGAGCGCAAAAGTAATCCAAATCAAGGATATTTTGCGAGTAAATATTATATAAATTTAAGCAGTACACAATATCTTATGGAAGAATATCTTCTAGGCAAATTTACCGGTCATGTAATTGTCGGAATACAATGCTTTTTTTACAAAAAAAAGTTCTTTATGGAAGAAATAAAACGGTGATTTTAGTGTCGCATCGATGGGGGTAATTTGAAATGCACCCGGGAATAAAACGATGATGTTTTATTTGAAATACTATTTTCTCTTTTAAAAAATGTTATAAAAATGTTCCGGATTAAGCAATGATTTCTTCTCTGATTTTTGTTGGCGGATAGGGCAACTGAATTCAGAATAGAAAGTAACAATTACTATTCTTCAGACCTCTCTTACAAATACTTCCCTTAATGATGGTTGCTTTTTTTACCTTTAAAGCTAAATGTTTAAGTTGATGAGAAAATATCTATTATTCGTAACTCTTTTTCTTTTTGGTGGTTTGGTTCAGGCCCAAAAAAAGGAAACTTCTCCAAAACCCAAATTAGTTGTTGGCCTGGTGATAGATCAAATGCGCTGGGATTATTTATACCGGTACCAGAACCTTTATTCAGAAAATGGTTTTAAGAGATTGCTCAGAGATGGTTTTAGCTGCGAAAATACCTTGGTGCCTTATTTGCCTACCTATACAGCTCCCGGCCACACATGCGTATATACAGGAAGTGTGCCTGCCATTCATGGAATTGTTGGAAACGATTGGTATGATGCCCGTATCGGTGGAAACATGTATTGTTCTGACGATTCCAGTGTAAATACGCTGGGCAGCCCATCCAAACAAGGAAAAATGAGTCCGCGGAATATGCTGACAACAACCATAGGTGATGAATTGCGCCTGAGTACTAATTTCAGAAGTAAGGTAATTGGTGTTGCTTTGAAAGACAGGGGAGCAATATTACCTGCGGGCCATGCAGCAAATGCCGCTTATTGGTTTGATGATTCAGTTGGCCAATGGATCAGTAGTACGTATTATTTTAAACAATTGCCTGAATGGGTGATAGAATACAATAAACAGAAATATGTAGATAAAGCAATGAAACAGGATTGGAACACGCTTCTTCCAATTGATAAATACACCAATAGTACGGCTGATAATAAAGTGTATGAAGGGAATTTGCCGGAAGAAAACCAACCTGTTTTTCCACACAGATTATCGCAGATCACCAAAGAAAAATATAGTGCTTTTAAGTACACTCCGGCTGCTTCTTCCTATACATTTGATATGGCGAAAGCAATTGTGAAAAATGAAAAAATGGGTGCGGGTGAATTTACGGATATGTTGGCAGTTAGCATTTCCTCTACAGATTATATGGGCCATACTTTTGGACCGAATTCTATTGAAGCGGAAGATACCTATCTGCGTCTGGATAAGGATATCGCTGATTTCTTAAATTACCTTGATGCCACCGTAGGAAAAGGGAATTACCTGTTTTTCCTCACGGCAGATCATGCCGCAGCACATGTACCTGGCTTCTTAACGGAAAATAATTTACCCGGTGGCACTTTTAATACTTCAGCTTTGAGTAAGGAACTGGCAAAAAGATTGAAGGAAGTAACCGGTTTGGATAATGCCATGATCAAAATTCAGAATAACCAGGTTTACCTGAATGAGAAGAGTATTAAAGCGGCAGGTAAAAATATGACTGAAGTAGAACAGGAAGTTGTTGACTTTTTGATCGATCAGCCATTGATCGAATTTGCATTTTCTACAAAACGTATTGAATCTCAAACTATTCCGGCGGTGATAAAAAATATGCTGACCAATGGATATAATGCAAAACGAAGCGGGCAGGTGGGATATATTTTAACACCCGGACATATTGCTATGGGTTCAACCGGCACGACACATGGAGCCTGGAATCCGTATGATTCTCATATTCCCCTTGTTTGGTACGGAACAGGTATTAAACCCGGCAAGACAAACAGGGAAACCTATATGACAGATATCGCACCTACCATTGCAGGACTTTTACAAATTCAAATGCCCAGTGGAAATGTAGGGAAGGTGATTGAGGAAGTAAAGAAGTAATTTTTTTAAACACGAATTTTAAGCACGAATTACACGAATTCATTCTGTCCGCGTAACAAAAGATTCGGATTGTCCGGATATAATTATCTATTTTTTTAGAACACTGCGTCCGCCTCGATTCGTGTCTCACGAATCGTGTTGTCTGGTGTTTATACTTTTGAAAAAGTTCGGTATAATAAAAGGTAAATGTCTTTATTCCAACGAAAGGAAATTCGTGAGACACGAATTTAGGCTGTCCGGGAATCCAAAGCGTTGAGCAGTGAGCTTTGAGCCAAACAGAAAAACGGAGTTTTTCTTTTCTTCTTCGTGCTCTTCGCGTCTTTGTGGTTAAAATTGCTGGTGCATTTAGTACCACGTATTCCAATAAAATAGTTTAATACCGAATGTAAATGATAAATAGTCCAAAAATATTTCTTAAATCGGCATAATACCATCTAATATTTACTCATTGTCCTTCGGACTATTTTATAAATAAAGATGGTATAATATGTCTATTGTGAAAATAATTCGCTACAATTAATAAAAAAAGTCCGAAGAT
>JBBSUB010000349.1:0-3950 GCA_038235345.1 Chitinophagales bacterium | reverse complement strand
TACTCCTTATACCACCGCACAAATTCCCCCACCCCTTTCTCAATCGTCGTATCCGGTTTATACCCAAAATCCTCCTGCAGGGATTTTACATCCGCCCAGGTCTTTTCTACATCCCCGGGTTGCATAGGCAACATTTCTTTTTTAGCCGTAAGGCCAGTGCATTTTTCAATCTCTGAAATGAAATCAAGAAGTTTTACGGGTTTGCTGTTACCTATATTATATAGGGAGTAATATGTTTTTTCTTTTTTGTCTTGTAGCAAGGTGGCTGTTACGCCTTCCACGATATCATCGATGTAGGTAAAATCACGCGATAGATTTCCATTATTAAATACTTTAATGGACTTGGTATTCAAAATTGCCTCTGTAAATAAAAACATGGCCATATCGGGTCTTCCCCAGGGGCCATAGACAGTAAAGAAACGCAAACCAATGGTTTCTATGTTAAATAAGTGACTGTATGTATGCGCCATCAACTCATTACTCTTTTTAGAAGCTGCATACAAACTAATCGGATGATCTACATTGTCACTTACTGAAAAGGGAATTTTTTCATTTAATCCATATACACTGGAACTGCTGGCATAGACCAGTTTTTTAACACCAAAATGACGCACACATTCCAACAGATTTACAAAACCGACAATATTACTATCCACATATGCCATCGGATTTTCCAGGGAATAACGTACACCAGCCTGCGCGGCCAGGTTACACACCAGGTCAAACCCCTGATCCTTAAATAGTTTCGGAAGTTGTTCTTTATCCTCCAGGTTCATTTTGATAAATGAAAAGTTTGGGTGCTGTCCACTTTGTACACGTATATTCCAGCCGGGTATTTGATTTATACCTAATTGGCTCAACCGGGCGTATTTTAACTGAACATCGTAATAGTCATTGATATTATCCAGGCCAATAACTTCATGACCCAGTAATACTAATTTTTCACAAAGATGATATCCTATAAACCCCGCAGCACCTGTTACTAATATCTTCATACATTAAAAATTATTTGAAACACCAATGGAAGAATAGGTAAAACCGATGTCTTTCATTTTTTTTGAATCCAGCAATTTACGTCCGTCGAAAACAAAGGCTGGTTTTGTAACCGAATGATAGATTTTTTTCCAATCATACTCCTTAAATTCATCCCACTCTGTGAGTACAGCAATCGCATGGGCTTTCGAACATGCCTCATACGGATCGTGTATGACCTTTACCAATCTCCGGTTTTCTTCCGGACTGCGTGTCTTTAAATAATCCAGGTCTTCAAAAATTCTTTCTTCTGTTACTTTGGGATCATAAACGATAATCTCTGCCTCCTCATTCAATAAGGCATCGGCCACATAGATCGCCGGACTTTCCCGCGTATCGTTCGTATCCTTTTTAAAGGCCCATCCTAAGAAAGTAATTTTCTTTGCGGATACGGTATTATACAATTTACTGACAATATTCTCCGCGAAACGTTGCTTCTGATGATCATTCATAATGATCACCTGTTCCCAATAATCGGCTACTTCGTTCAATCCATAGGATTTTGAAATATAAACCAGGTTTAAAATGTCTTTCTGAAAACAGGATCCGCCAAAACCAACGGAAGCTTTTAAAAATTTAGACCCGATACGACTGTCCATACCAATGGCGGAGGCCACTTCATCTACGTCTGCTCCCGTAACTTCACAAAGTTCTGAGATGGCATTGATAGAGGAAACTCTCTGGGCCAGGAAAGCATTTGCCGTTAATTTGGATAATTCTGATGACCAGACATTGGTGGTCAAAATCCGTTCTACCGGTATCCAGGAAGCATATATATCTACTAAGGCCTGCATCGCTTCTTTTCCTTCAGCACTTTCTTCCCCGCCAATTAAGACCCTGTCTGGTTTTAATAAATCCTGCACGGCTGTTCCTTCTGCTAAAAATTCCGGGTTTGACAATATTTGGTATTTAACGCCATTGCCGGTATGGTCCAAGATATCCTTTATAGCCTGGGCAGTGCGGACCGGAAGGGTTGATTTTTCGACAACGATTTTATCGGAGGTGGCAACTTTGGCAATTTGCCTGGCGCAAAGTTCTATATACTTCAGATCGGCAGCCATGCCTTTGCCTTTGCCATAAGTTTTGGTCGGGGTATTTACAGAAATAAAAATCATCTCTGATTCTATGATTGCTTTTTCTACATCCGTACTAAAGAATAAATTTCTGCCCCGGGCTTCTTTGACTACCTCTGTTAAGCCTGGTTCATAAATTGGCAGGTTCTCTAAATTTTCATCGTTCCAGGCATCAATTCTTTCCTGGTTCAAATCAACTACCGTTACTTTGATGTGGGGATTTTTTAAAGCCAGTACGGACATTGTCGGACCACCGACATAGCCTGCACCAATACAGCAAATATTTTTAATTTCCATATATACAGATTCTATTTTGATTCAAATATATCGCTCATCCGGGTATTTTTATATATTTCTCTATAAATAAAGAGATAGAATTCCGATACAGACATCATTTCCGTCCATGAATATAAAAACAGGAGAACATTTTTCAAGGAGCAATCCCCCAAAATGAAAAAAGCGACCTGTTTTCAGGTCGCTTTTTTAGTAGCACGTACGGGATTCGAACCCGTGATTCCTCCGTGAAAGGGAGGCGTCTTAACCCCTTGACCAACGCGCCATTTCCGTTAAAGGACCGCAAAGATAAGGGTGAGGATATACGCAACCAAATTTTTTATTTCAATTTTCTAAAATTATCAAAAAACCTCTTTTTTAATGTCGTCCGAATAAAATGGGATGTTATAGAATCCTTTATAGGTAACCATTACAGAAGATGAGATTTAATAAATTACATTTGAGAAAACCATTTTGAAAAAATACAGAAATGCAGAAAATTCTTTTTTTCAGCGTTATCTGGCGCACTTTTGGTACTTCCGGACAAATGAATGGATGTTAACATTTCCTATAGAGAATCGTTTATGCATTCCTGTGAAACGAAACATCCCAACACTGATTAAACGAAATAAAATAGAATCGTTTAAAACTAAAAACACTAAAAATAATGAACATGAAGAAAATGAAGAACATTTTGCCCATTATCCTTTCTCTTTTCGTGATGGTTGGCTGCAGCAGTACTAAATCTGCAAACAACACGACAGATATAAATCAACTATTTGGAAAACAATGGAAACTGATAGAAGTAGATAATCAGATCGTACCTGAAAACTCCAAAGCAGGCTTTATGCTGACAGAAGATAACAAAGTATCCGGCAACACGGGATGCAATATAATCAACGGTCAATTTGAAAAAATGAAGACACAGTCCATTAAATTTTCTCAGATGGCCACGACAAGAATGGCTTGCCCGGATGATATTAACCAGGTAGAAACAAAGTTTTTAGCCGCAATCAATTCTTCAAATTCATGGAAAATTGAAAATGGCGTGCTTTCTCTTATGAGTGGAAACACAATTGTTGCCAAATTAAAAGCCCTTGAAAAATCTACCGGTTTAACTGGAAACTGGGAACTGAATTACATAACTGGTCCCCGGATTACATTTGAAGGCTTATACCCTCAAAATAAACCAACAATCATTTTTAATATGGCCGATAGCAGTGCCTCCGGCAACAGCAGTTGCAATAGTTATTCGGTACCTGTGGAAGTAAAAGGAAATAAAATTTCTTTTGGAGAAGGTTTGGCTACTTTAATGGCGTGTGAAGGGGATGGTGAAACCGTTTATTTTCAAACGCTGAGAAGTGTAAAAAGTTATAAAATGAGTTCCGATAATAATACTCTCGAATTGATAAAGGATGGTGTACCGGTGATGCGCTTTACCAGGAAATAATTTCAATTAAAATCGTTCGGGTTTTCCGAATAAGGGTCGGAAGGCCTTTTCGGGCTGAAGCATAGTGTAGGAAGTTCGATTATTTTAGTCGTTTTATCGTTCAGGTCCCGAAGAAGGGGCCC
>JBBSUB010000348.1:0-4046 GCA_038235345.1 Chitinophagales bacterium | reverse complement strand
GGCTTTGCTACGGGCATGGTTTTAAATCCCATATTTCAATCCTTCCGTTCCCTGGCGGCCTCAGCGATTAATTATAGAAATGATGTGAATGTATTGCCCGGCCTGGAAGCGATGAATCCGGACTCACCATTTATAAAAGTTTTGAATAGTCCGCAGTCGCTGGTTAAAGTAGATAATCCACTCGTGATTATCTCCGGAAATTGCAAAACAAATCTGAGTTTCAAAGCCTTGCTTATTATAGCCACCAGGTTATTTTTTACAAAAAATAATGACCTTGTGGTGAACACGGCCGCTATGTATCGCGGAGCACAAAGAAGCCAACCGGTTTATTATTTTTTCAATGAGACACAGGATACAGATCATTTCCATTATTTTAAAAATCAGGATACACAGAAAGCACTTTTAAGCGCTTTAAAAACACCTGAATTTACCTTGATACCAGATTTTCAAATACTGGAAAGAGGCGCTGCAGGGCTGGATCGAAATGCACTTTTGAAACTGGATGGTGGCCAGGTTTTTTCCAACACGGTTACAGGCACACGGCCTGTGGCAGTAGTTATCCCCGGTATTATGGGATCAAATCTCTCTGTTGAAAAAGACCTGGTTTGGATTAATTACTTCCGGTTTTTAGCGGGCGAATTATCCAGGATAGACATAAAGACTTCAGACGTGGAAGCTCCTTCCCTGATTAAAAGTTCTTATGAAAAACTGGTAAAATACCTTCAGGAATCCTATGATGTGGTCACCATTGCTTTTGACTGGCGGGTGCCTCTCAATGACTCTGCGGTATTGTTCAAAGATAAAATAGAGGAACTGCTTGCCTACAAACAACCCATCAAAATTATCGGTCACTCAATGGGTGGCGTATTGGTCCGGGATTTTATCCTCACTCAAAAAGATACCTGGACAAGATTAAACCAATCACCGGGTTTCAAAATGATTTTTCTCGGTTCACCACTTGGGGGATCTTACCGCATTCCTTTTGTGTTAATGGGCAATGATGTGATGATTGACAAACTCGCCAAACTCGATATTTTTCATAATAAAAAAGCTTTGCTTGGCATCTTTTCAAAATTCCCGGGGTTGTTGAATCTTTTGCCCCTGGCTAATGATAAGGACAGGGATTTCGGAGCCAGGGATACCTGGGATAAATTGTTAGCTGCCATTGGAGATAGTAAATGGCCTATCCCTCTGCCGGGGGATCTAGCCAATTTCGGTCAATACAGGGACAATATTATCAATTCATCCGACAGCATTGATTATAGTAATGCCGTGTATGTTGCCGGAAAGGATATATCCACTCCCTGTGGTTACCGGATAGATGAAACAGCGAATGGGCAGGAATTGGTTTATTTAAGCACAGGTGAAGGTGACCAGAGTGTTACCTGGGAAACCGGCATTCCTAAAAAGATGATCGAGAACAAAACCGTTTATTATGTAGATGCTTCCCATGGAGCTCTTTCGGCAGAACCTTCTCTTTTTCGTGGCCTGGAAGAAATCTTAAGAACGGGAGGAACCAATTTGTTTAGTAAAATACGCCCGGTGGTGAGAGGAGTTGAGAAGTTATTTAAAACGCCTGTGCATGATAGTTATGACTTAACGCCGGAAGCTCTTGAAAATGCTGTTTTAGGCATCACGCCGTCAGAAACAATCAGTGAACCCACCCGGCAAATTCACATTACCATTAGCAATGGTGATCTCAGGTATGCGACCTATCCGCTGTTAAGCGGTCACTTTTTGAATGACGCGATTACCAGTGCAGAATCCATTATTGACAAAAAACTCCATTATGCCTTATCGGACCGGCACCAGTTAGGAATATATCCCGGAGAGATCGGCACCAGTGATTATTTTCCTTCGCAGGACCCTGGTTTTAGAGGAGCCCTGGTCGTAGGCCTGGGGCCATTAAGTTCCTTTACTGCTTACCAGCTTACCCAAACTGTTCAGCAGGCAGTTTGTAAATATTTATTGAATATTGATAAACAAAATGACGGGAAACATCCTATCGAAACTTTAGGAATTTCAGCCCTGGTCGTAGGAAGCGGATATGGAGGACTTTCTATAGAAAATGCCGCCCGGGCGATTGTTCAGGGTGTACAAAATGCCAATGAAAAAATAACCAAATTAAAAGAAGATGGTAGTCCGGTTATTGAAAACCTTGAATTTATAGAGCTCTTTGAAGATGTGGCCATGAGTTGTTTTTATTCTTTGTATAAAATAGCTGCGGAAGATGACAGGCAATTAAATATTGACATTAGTAAAAAGATCGCTTGTGTAGAAGGAAAGAGAAAGCGGATATTATTAAGTAGTGGCGAAAATTGGTGGAACAGGATGGTTGTAAAATTGAAAGAAGAAACAGTGTATAATGCAGACAGAAGTTGTTTTGTTTTTACAGCCAGCACAGGAGCAGCGCGTGACCTGGAAAGGGAATTGTATTTAAGTCCCAAAATCATTCAGCAGATGCTGGACGAAATCTCCACAGAAAACCAATGGAGTAAAGAACTGGCTAAAACTATTTTTGAATTATTGATACCAACTGATTTTAAAGAACAATTAAAAAGAAGAAGTAATGCCAGTTGGGTGGTGGACAATTATACGGCTGCTTATCCCTGGGAGCTTCTCCAGGACAGTGTTGCAGATGCCAAACCTCTTTGCGTGAGTGCGGGCATGATCCGGCAATTAAGTATGAAGGATACGGATTTCAGGATCAATACAGTGGCTGCAAATAATGTACTGGTCGTAGGCGACCCTTTTTTGGATGGATATATTACCCAGCTAAAAGGAGCAGAGGACGAAGCAAACATGGTGGCCGAAAAATTAAAAACGTATGATTTTAATTTAACCCTGAGTATTAAAGAAAAAGCTGCCTCCATCATTAAAAAATTGTTTTCACAGGATTATAAAATTATTCATTTAGCAGGGCATGGCGTTTTTAATGAAGCGGAACCCGGAAAGTCAGGTATGGTGATCGGAAAAGAATTGTTCTTAACCACGGCTGAAATAGCGCAGATGAGCGCCATACCGGAATTTGTTTTTGTAAACTGTTGCTTCCTGGGTAAATCTGACGGTCAGGCTGAAGCCTTCTATAAAAGCCGGTACCAGCTTGCAGCAAATATTGGGTCGCAACTGATCACCAATGGTGTAAAAGCAGTGGTGGTAGCCGGCTGGGCAGTAGATGATACAGCGGCTTTAAGTTTTGCCCGGCAATTTTACGATGGTATGTTCAACGGCGATTGCTTTGGGGATGCCGTAAAAAATGCACGAAAATTTTGCTTTGAAAATTATCCCAATCAAAACACCTGGGGAGCCTACCAATGTTATGGGGATCCTTATTATAAATTTAAAGCAAAACGAAGTAGCAGAACGTCTGAGAAATCGTATTTAATTTCGGAGGAAGCTGTCATCGATTTAAACAACCTGTATAGTGAAATGAATATGGGCGATCTGTTTGATCAGGATACGATGACCAAATTATTGGCTATCTCCAATGCAGTAGATACAGCCGATATCCGAAATGCCTCTATTACGGAAAAAGAAGCGTTTATTCATGCGCAATTATTTGATTACAAAACAGCTCTGGACAAATTTGATACTTTATTTAAGATCAATGAGGCAAATTTTTATGTTTCCACCCTGGAAATATTTTGCAATACCAAGGCACACAAAATAGTGGATGCTTTCAAAATGAAGAGTATTAAATCCACCGAAGCGACGAAAGAAATCAATGAGGTTTTAAAACAACTGGATAACCTTTTATATATTAGTCCGACAGCTGAACGATTTAATCTGAAGGGCAGTACCAATAAGCGAAAAGTTCTAATTGTGAACACCCTCCTGCAAAAATCCAGGGCACTTTCAGAAGCGGCCTTCGATTACCGGCATGCCTATGAAATAGCAGGAGAAAATTGTAAAATACAACCGCTGGTTAACTGGTATCTTTTAGAGACAATTTTGGTTCAAATGAGCAATCATGCCTGGGGGAAGGTTGTGGGAACCGGAAAAAATCAATATACGTTGACCTCTATGAAGGAAGTCAAAACTCTCCT
>JBBSUB010000347.1:0-4082 GCA_038235345.1 Chitinophagales bacterium | reverse complement strand
TTTTCCCAAAGAGGATTGGCGATCGACTTATTTTGTGCCGGAAAATCTGCAGTCCAGTGTGGAACATGCAGATGCTTTAAAACCGCTGGTGCCGGAAGGGATGACGCTGCCGGAAATGGCCCTGCGATTTATTCTTGCGAACCAGGATGTATCTGTAACGATACCGGGTATGCGCAGGATCAATCATGTAGCAGAGAATATGCATGCCGGAGACGGAAACGATTTACCAGATGCTCTCCAGCAAAAATTACGAACGCATCGATGGGATCGGGAAACGACGGAATGGTCGCAGTAGGCAAGGGTGACCGTGTTTTACCGCGCGCAAAAGCTCAAAGAATAATACCGATAGCAGAGAAACAGCATTTATGCAAAACAACTACTTAAAATGATCAAACTATTTTTCCTTTTTACCAGAACTATTTTCCTGTTATTATTGGTAATGGCCACCATCACTGCCTGCAATAATTCTTCCGGCAAACAAAATCTCCCTGTAAAAAGAGACACGACCATTACGAAAACCAGTGCCTATTCATCTCTGAACCTGGATAGCACGTTGCTCGAAAAGTATATTTCAGAAAATGAATTGGAATCTTCCATGGCGGAGAAAATGCGTGATTTTTATAAGAACCGGAATTATCATTTTGCCTGGTTCAGCCCGGATGGACTTACGGAACAAGCGCGCACTTTTTACAATCTGCATAATACCTACATCAAGGCCGATCAGGACACATCGCATTACGACAGGCAATTGGATTCAACGATGGAAAAATTAATGAATGACGATAGTTTTATATTGCCTCCGCAGGAGGTGACTCAAACCGAACTTCATCTGACAGAACATTTTTTTAAATTTACGAAAGTGGCCTATGAAGGAACGATCGATCCGTCCGAATTACAATGGCATATTCCAAAGAGAAAAATTGATGCGGTGTCTTTGCTGGATTCGTTGATGGCAAAAAACGGTGCAAAGCTGGAAGATTGGGAGCCGGTCAACCGGTTATATCCTTTATTGGAAAGGAAGCTGGTAGATTATTACAACATTGATAAAACAGGTGGCTGGCCTTCAATCGATTTGAATAAAAAGGCGTACAAAGTCGGCGATTCGGCCGAGGCGATTCCTGCCCTCAAAAAGCGTTTAACCATTACCGGTGATTATGCAGGAGAAGACAGCTCAATTTATTTTACGAATGCATTGGAACTTGGCTTACAGCATGCTCAAAAGAGATTGGGCTTAAATCCGGATGGCGTACTGGGAAACCAAACCATACAGGAGTTAAATGTTCCGGTGAAAACCCGGATTGAGCAAATGCTCATCAATATGGAGCGCCTGAAATGGATGCCGAATGAAGGGAGCGGCGTTAGACTGGTGGCCAATATTCCTGAATTCAGGTTACATGTATTGAATGGAGACACGGAAGAGTTCAGTATGAAAATTGTCGTCGGGAAAGCCGGGCACAATACGGTCATTTTTACAGATTCCCTGGAGTATATCGTTTTCAATCCCTATTGGAATATTCCGGAAAGCATCGTCAGAAATGAAATAGTACCGTCCATGCGGAGAAAAAGAAATTATCTCAGCCGGAACAATATGGAGCAAACCGGCTACAGCAATGGATTGCCCGTCATCAGGCAAATGCCTGGCCCATCGAACTCTTTAGGAATGGTCAAGTTTATTTTCCCCAATAATTATAATATTTACTTTCACGATACGCCGGCTAAAAGTTTATTTGATCTCCAGGACAGGGCTTTCAGCCATGGTTGTGTAAGGCTTGGTGAGCCGGAAAGACTGGCGGAATATCTCCTGCGGGATAATCAGGATTGGCCGGAATCAAAAATCCATAACATGATGACCTATGGCGGCAAAAATACCTGGGTGAAACTGAAAAATAAAATTCCGGTGTATCTCGTCTATTTTACGGCGTGGGTAGGGAAAGACGGGGTATTAAATTTCCGGGATGATATTTATGGTCATGATGGAAAAATGCGCGACATGATGTTTAAAAAGGATTAGATATTTGGATATTTTTTTAAAGATTTCTTTACGTCTACACATTCTTGTTGTAGTAATATCAGGAATAGATTTTACCGAACCTAATATTTCCTTGTAACAGACCTGCCAAATCCGCCAATGCCAATGGTTATATAATGCATCGCACCATTATAACTGTTGTAACGCTTTTGGAACTGTGGCTGACTATAGCCGTATCGTAAACGTAAGAACCAATACCCTACTTCATTATAAGAAACCATGGAGGATTTTGATGCCCCTAATTTGATATCCAGGTTTATTCCGGCTATATAAGTATTCGTAAAATTGAGCCCTGCTTTTTTCAATTCCTTGTTTTCTTGTATGTCATTTTCTGTAGGTAAAAAAGCAGTTCCGGCAAAGCCTGCGAAGGGTGTAAGCTTCACTATTTTATTATCCAGAACCACATAACCTAAAGAAGCTTCCGGAAGGTAAACTCTTGCTTGCTTCCCTTTCTCCCATAGTCCATTATTGTATGGGACGTCTGTTTTGGTTTTACTAAATCCGATATAATTTCTTAAAAAAAGAGCGACGTTTTTGTAATAGACATCAAAGGCAATTCCGATGGGAACAGGATTGGTAAATGTATTTTTAAGTTCTTCGGTAAGAATGCCATAACCGCTAAAAAACTCAAAAACAAATGCCCATTTGAAAGGCACAAACTCGTAGCGGATATTCTGCCTGATAAAGGGGTTATAATGACTATTCGGATACAAGTTCAAAAACTGACCTGCGAGTGTATTTAAGGAATCTGTTCTGCCGGGCGTGTTATTGCTCATGCCGGTGATATATTGTAAACGAAGTTTTAAAAAATCTTTATCCTCCGGGATCAAAGTAGAATGATCTATAAATGCATACAATTGCGAAATTGAATCCGTTGAACGTTTGTATAATTTTTCTCCCAGCAGGTCATTGGGAGGAGTGATCTTTTTTTCAAAACGCAGATCATTAAAATGTTGATATCTTCTATTGGGATAATGATTTAAAGAATCCTGAAGCGCCATGCTGGCAAGCAATTCATTGTATTGTTGTGTCCAATATAAAATAGTCCAATATTCTAAGGGATTAAAAACCACATAATCTTCCAGCGGGACTTTTGCCATCAGGAAATCTTTTATTTCTTTCACTTTTTGGTAATCTCCTTCCATAAATTTTTCCGATAATAATCCTCTTCCTTTGATAATAATTTCGGAGGTAGAATCGGTATAATTCAAAATCTGGGTTTGCAAACTATCGGTTTGCCCAGCGGAATGAAAGACGGATAAACTGGTAAGTATTAAAAGTAAGAGTTTTTTCATGCGGTTAGTTAGGCTGGTAATTTAGGCAGTTCTTTTGAAAAGAAATAAGGGCAGAGTTTCAATGTAGCCACGAAAATCGCCTTTTTTGTTATCAACCCCTAATGATGAACAGATTTCTTTTGCAGTTAGCAATTGGTAAGGATTGCTCATCCAAAGGCAAATTTATGGTGATACCCGAATAGATAGGTTGAATACGGGTACCTATTTATTTTCAATAATATTTTCAATGACTGTCTCATCCAGGTGTACCGTGTACCAGTTTTTTTTGATATCGGCTCCGGAATTTTCATAAAATTGAATCGCATTCTTATTTCCTTCAGACACGACCCATTCGATGCGCCTGACGCCATTATCAGCGCCAAATTGCACGACCGTTTTGTATAATGCACCTCCAAGACCGCTTCCCCGCATAGCTTCCCTGACAATAAGATCTTCCAGGTGTACCGTGCGACCCTTCCAGGTTGAAAACCTGAAATAAACGAATGCCATCCCTTGCAACTTTCCGTCAACATCGGCGACAAAGCAGGTGAAGTTATTATTAATAAAGCCTTCCTTTTCCAGATCTTCTACGCAAATTTCAACCTGGTCGGATGCATTTTCATAAGCTGCCAGCTCTTTAATCAATTCCAAAACCTGCGGCATATCTTCTCTTGTTGCTTTCCTGATTTTATAATCCATCATTGTATTTATTCCTTTTTGAATGTGCTCCAAATTTAAGACTAAATTTTTTTTGTCCTGATTTGATACACATTTGTCCC
>JBBSUB010000346.1:0-4187 GCA_038235345.1 Chitinophagales bacterium | reverse complement strand
TATTTTTTAGTATGATAAGAGGAAGGGAGACCTACAGGTTAAATATTTGATGGCGTAAAGTGATTTAATCTTTTCTTATTTTCAATATCTTTAAACATTTTCCATCCCGGATAAAATTATAAAACAGATAATTTCTTATTCATTAAATTAAAAAATTATTATGTATTTTTAGTAATTGAATTTTTCTTAAAGCATTTTATTTAAAAAATATGGTACCAGACCTGCGATTTTCCCTGCTAAAAAAGACAGCAATTTTCCGGCATACAACTGATGTTGATTTAACGGATGTTGCGCATATCCTAAAAAAAGTAACCCTAAAAGCCGGTGAACAGTTATTTGCAAAAGGTGATATAGGCGATTGCATGTACATTATCGAAAATGGTACGATGCGTATACATGATGGGGCTTATACATTTGCCATTCTGGGCGAAAATGAGGTGTTTGGTGAGTTGTCTTTGCTGGATTCGGAAACAAGATCTGCCTCCGCTACCTGTGGGGAAGACTGTACTTTATTCAAATTGGAACAGGCACCTTTCTATGAGATATTATCAAAAGATCAGGAAGTATTAAAAGGCATTTTGCAAATGTTATGCAGAAGAATCCGGGCCCTGGATGAGAAAAGTGCTCAACAATAATACTTTTCTGCCTTGAGTCATTCTAAAAATCTAAGCAGCCCGGTCATCCATAAATTCAACAATTTTCGTCGTGCAGTCTAAGATATATCCATTCAATTCTTATCTGGTTACCATAAAAAAAAGGTATTCTTTCGAACACCTTCTTTAAAATATTTAATATAGAAAAGCTATATTATTTTGCAGGAATTCTTTTCCGGCCACTACGGTCATTATTATGACTATTGCCTCCACCATCTGCTACATTCATTCTTATCTGGCGGCCGTTATGCATTGTTCCATCAAGGCTTTTGACCATTTTCGGAGCTGCATTTTTATCTACCTCTACCCAGGCATTCATATCGCGTAGATCAATACGCCCTAGAACTTCTTTATTCAGGTTACTCTCATCAAGAATGTATTGAAGGAAACTTGCTTTATAAAAGCCATCTTTCGTACCGATGTTGATAAACAATTTGGTATAACCACCATCTCTGTAGTTCTCATTCCGATCATTTCTTTCTGGTCTCTGAAGCGGGCGTCCTGTAGTAGGTTGCGCACGTCTGTCACGATCTATTCTCACATTCAGATCATCTGCATTCTCATAATATTTTAAGAAGTGATCAAACTCAAGAGCGGCTACTCTTTTCAGCACTTCTTCTTTAGAGATATCTTCAAATTTTTCTGTCAGATCCGGCATATATGTTTCATATTCACCACTGGAAATATCTGTACTGATTAATTTATCCATAAAATGGAAGAATTGTTTCCGGCAAACATCTTTTCCGGAAGGAATATCCAGGCGGAAGAATTCCGCATTCACCATTTTTTCTAACTGGCGAATTTTGAAGGTTTCTCTTGAGGTAACCAAAGAAATACAAATACCGGTCTTTCCTGCACGCGCTGTACGTCCGCTCCTATGTGTGTACACTTCAATATCATCCGGAAGTTCATAATTGATGACATGTGTGATTCCATCCACGTCTATTCCACGTGCTGCCACATCTGTAGCGATCAATAATTCAATACTTTTATTTCTGAAACGTTTCATCACGCGATCCCGCTGTTGTTGCGTCAGATCACCATGAAGAGATTCTATATTATATCCTTCTTTTGATAATCTTTCTGTTATTTCCTGTGCATCTACTTTAGTCCTTGTAAAAATAATGCCGTACATGCCGGGATTGAAATCAACCAGTCTTTTAAGGGTTTCATACCT
The DNA here is from genome assembly GCA_038235345.1 of Chitinophagales bacterium. Lineage (GTDB taxonomy): Bacteria > Bacteroidota > Bacteroidia > Chitinophagales > Chitinophagaceae > Ginsengibacter. The sequence goes on along the minus strand of JBBSUB010000346.1, from coordinate 2,357 downwards.
TGATGGTCCGGGAGTAACAAAATATTGATGAGAAATATTTACGTTCGCAGTATTCTTTTTGCCTACCGTTACTTCTTTCGGATTCTTCATGAAGTTTTTAGAAATATTCTTCACAGCCGGTGGCATGGTAGCACTAAATAACCAGGTACTCTCGCGATTAATTGTATTCTTTAATACAAAATCGATATCGTCCCTAAAACCCATATTAAGCATTTCATCTGCCTCATCAAGTACAACATATTTTACTTTTTCAAGATCAATTGCTTTTCTCTCGATCATGTCTATTAACCTGCCCGGAGTAGCCACTACGATGTGTACTCCTTTCTTCAAAGCACGTATCTGCATTACAATTGAAGCTCCACCATAAACCGGTTCTGCTACAAGGTTCTTTGAATATTTTTTGTACGCTTGTAAGTCATTACATATTTGCAAGCACAATTCACGTGTGGGGCATACTATAAGTGCCTGTGGATGCTTATTCGCCGCTTCTACTAATTGCAAAAGTGGTAAACCAAAAGCCGCCGTTTTTCCCGTTCCTGTTTGGGCAAGTCCCACAAAATCTGTTGTTCCGGAAAGTAACACCGGAATTGCTTGCTCCTGGATTGGAGTGGGAGTATCAAAGCCTAAGTCAGCTATAGCTTTAACAAGATTTTCATTTAGGCCTAAGCCTTCAAATGCATTCATTTATTTATTTTAAAATTAGCGGCAAAGCTACGTTAATTCATTTTATAATCAGTAATACGTCTTGAACCTTAACAAGAATAACTGTATAAAATGAATATAAAATACTAAATGAATGATTTTTAGATTGGCTCTGAGTTGAAGTCTTTCCTTTATTTTTGGCATAAATAAATCATTTCTGAGTAAATATTTATATTGGGCGAATTATATAGATATCATTTAGGAATTAGATTGGATAGCTATAGTTGAATCTTCAGTTTCTAAACTTTGCAATCTTTTTTCTTTTAAAATATAAAATATAAAACATAAAACATATGAATATTAGCTGGATATTATTAATCATCGGTGGTCTTTTTGAAACAGGCTTTGCCATTAGTCTTGGGAAGGCACAACAAACGGAAGGCAAAGAAATGTGGTGGTGGCTTCTGTCCTTTGCTGTAAGTGTAAGTATTAGCATGTTCCTATTATTTAAAGCAATGGGCGGAGACAAAGGAATTCCTGTCGGAACGGCTTATGCTGTTTGGGGTGCAATTGGTGCAATCGGTGCTGTTATAGCTGGAATACTTTTATTCAAAGAACCGGTTACTTTCTGGCGGATGTTCTTTTTGACTACATTGGTGATTTCTGTGGTGGGATTGCAGGTGGTGAGTAGTCATTAGGAAATAGATATTAGGTATTAGGTAGTAGGTTTTGGGTTGAAAGCTTCGCGTAGAATACTACGTTTTGAAAGCCTTCGGCGTTGAATTTTAAACACGAATTTTAGGCACGAATTACACGAATTTTAAAAACAATAAACAACGAAATATATATTCCAAAAACCAAAATCCTAAATCGTTCTGCGTTAAATATTGTGTGAAGAAAGCCTTCAGCGTTGAATGTTGTAAGACGAAATAAATATTAACTTTACGAAAAATTGGGAAATGAAACAATACAAGAATTAAACGAAAGTAAAATCCCAATAGTAAGGATTAATAACTCTTTGAAGAAGTATAAGACTACGCCTGTTTTTCAGGAAAAAATTGAAAAGGCCAATGAGATGCTTCGTACAATTGGACTACCTAAGCCTGAAGTGAAAATACTACCCAACTCAAACAAGACTAATCAGAAACGTAAAGTTTCCCATGCTTGATGTGTCATCCAAATGAAGTTAAAAAACTGCATTGAAACTCTTTGGGTTTGTATTTTAAAACATGAATTTTAGACACGAATTACATGAATTTTAACAGCGATAAGCTATGAGCAACGAGCTATGAGCAACGAGCTTTGAGCCACTTTGAAACTTCGAACTCTGAACTTTGAACTCTGAACTTTGAACTCTGAAAAACTCCTAACTTCTAACCCCAAACTCCTAACTGAATTTCCGAATTACCTTTTTTTTAACGCAGTTCATTAAACATACAACCGGAAAATTGCTCTAATCTTGGCATTCATTTTGAAATTTTAACCCTTTAAAACTCAATGTTATGAACAAAAAATTTTTATTATTTGCAGCGATACTATTTATGGGATCATCTGCCTTCTCGCAGAAATTTACCTTAGGAATAAAAGGTGGTGCCAATTTGGGCAAAATGACCGGAAAATCCTTTAAGGAAGAATTTACTCTCGGATACCAGGTAGGCGGTTTTGCTACCATTCCTTTTGGTGATAGGTTTGCTCTTCAGCCGGAGGTGATGTTT
>JBBSUB010000345.1:0-4195 GCA_038235345.1 Chitinophagales bacterium | reverse complement strand
TGCATCAAATCTCCCTGACGCATCAATAAATACCTATACTTTTTGAAGATTCCATTCTTGGATACAAACCCAAGGTAAAGACCGTTTACATCTGTTACGGGTAAAATGCGGGTATCCAGTTTGTCCATTATCTGGACAACCTCGAACATAGGCGTATTGAGCAGAAGTATTTTATTTGGCGGTTGCGCTATTTCTTCGATCAGTTTATTCTGCGCCTCAAGATCGTTACTAAGTAATAATTCCAGCAATTGCTCACTGTATAAAACACCGGTCAGTTTTCCCAATTCATCTACAACAGGAAATATATTTTTAACGGAATGTACAATTTCATTGGCCCTGTTCTTTGGAGTATCTGTAGGATGAAGGATCACAAAATCTCTTTCCAATAAATATTTCAGCTTAATTCTTCGCAATACAATATTGTCTTTATTTTCCTGCGATAGCAGACTCCCCTGCTCTGCCAGATTTTTTGTATAAATTGAGTATTTCATAACCCCTTTATTGATAAAATAAGCAAGTGCTGAAACAATCATTAAAGGAACCATGAGTACATATCCGCCGGTAATTTCTGCAGCTAAAAAAATGCCTGTCAGAGGTGCATGCATCATACCACTAATGGAGGCTGCCATGCCGGCAATAATGAAATTGGTCACATTTAATTCGACAAGGCCTGTTAAATTAAGCCCATAGGAAAACACAAATCCGACCAATCCACCAACCACCACAGCGGGGCCAAACATGCCGCCATTACCGCCACTGGCCATGGTAATAATACAGGCAAAGGTTTTACCGACGAAGGTTAAAGCACCGAATAAAACAAGTGCCCAACCGATATGCTGGTATTCAGAGAAAAAACCATTTGCCAGAATCGCATGATAATTTCCATCCAATAATTTTTGAATCACGATGTATCCTTCGCCATAAAGAGCCGGGAACAAAGCGATCATAATACCTAAAGTAATCCCACCTACCATAACCTTATTCCACCTGTTTTTTATGCCATCAAAATATTTAAATAACGACGAATTTAATTTACTAAAAAACACAGTATATACGCCTATAATGATTCCCAATATAATATAATACCAAAAAGCATCCACCACCCAATCCTGCGTAACCAGGGCAAAGAGCGGTTCATTATAAATAATCTTGGAAATCACCGATGCCAGAGCAGCGGAAATCAACAAAGGAATGACAGCCGGAATAGAAAACTCCGGCAGAATCACTTCTATAGCAAAGATCATCCCTGCAATCGGGCTATTGAAAGCGCCGGAAATTCCCGCGGCCGCACCACAACCAAGAAGCAAGGTCGTTTCCCGGTAATTCAAGCCAAAAAAGCGTCCCAGGTTCGAACCAATGGCAGAACCACTGGCTACGGCAGGTGCCTCTAATCCGGCAGATCCGCCCAACCCCACAGTAAGTGCACTGGAGATAATCTGACTGTAAATATTATGAAAATCCAGCTTGCTTGAATTACGGGAAATATTGAATAAAATTGCCGGAATTCCATGTTGAAATTTTGACCGGCGGATAAAGGTCCGAATGTACAAAACCGTCAGAAAAATTCCAATCAGCGGAAAGAAGAAATAGAGGTAATATTTGTATTCCCAGGTTAGATCATTTTCGAGAAAGTTGGCCACGTAATGGGTGAGTGCTTTCAATGTAGATGACGCTATTCCACCCAACACTCCTGTAACGGCAGCGGCTAAGATGAGGAAATTTATTTTGGATATTTTTTGTTTTCGCCACTGATTTATTTTTTCAATATAATCTAATAGCTTTTCATATTTTTTAGCTTCCAAAAATTATTTTTATGAAATGAAGACTTCTGCGAAGGTAAAAAGAAATCATTTTTTTCGGGAAAACATTTTCATAAAAAATAGGGAAGTAATTGATGAGAAGGCTTTTCATATGACCATTCTTTTCCGGAATTGAAACTTTGTAATGATTGAACACTGCCATTAAAACTCTTTTAGAAAAAATATTCTTACCTCATTTTCCTAATACGAAAAGACTGTACTGGAACAAGAAACTATGAAACAGGAAAGAGTACCTGGACAAATAGTGAAACGAATTCATAAAAACTCCTGAAAGAAGAAAGTCTGAAAGCATTTGATAATCTATATGGTAATAAATCCATAAAAAAGACTTCCCTGTTATAAAACAAAAAATTATTTTTACTTCCAAAAACAATCAAAACCTAAGCATGAAAATCTATATCTCTTTCATATTTGCTATCCTGGTAAATATTAATCCTGGTTTTTCGCAACAATTATTTACCAATACGAATGTAAAAAAAGCAGTTGAAAGAGGCACGCGAACGGCCACTGGTATGCCCGGAAAAAACTATTGGCAGAATAAGGCAGATTATGATATAAAAGTTCATTTCGATCCCGCAACACAATTGCTGGAAGGAAAACAAAGCATTACTTATTATAACAATAGTCCGGATACGTTGAAAACCATTATCATACGCCTATATCCTGATCTCTATAAAAAGGGTGTAGAGCGACTGAGTCATATTGCCGACAGCGATCTGTCAGAAGGAGTTCAAATAAGTTCCTTTAAAATAGGACAAGAACAAATGGAAAATCTTGATAAAAATAAAAATGTGCGGCATCAAAATACCAATCTGTATATCAAACCCGCTACTCCCCTCTTTCCCCGGACACAGACCACCTTGGAAATATCCTGGAATTATAAAGTAAACACAGGTTCCCCCGTTCGCACAGGCATGGTGGATAGCAGTTCTTATTTCATTGCTTATTTCTTTCCAAAAATTGCTGTTTATGATGACATTGATGGCTGGGATACCTGGAGCTATAATGGATCACAGGAGTTTTATAACGACTTCGGAAATTACAATGTAGAGGTTTCCCTGCCAAAGGATTATGTCGTCTGGGCTACCGGAGAAAGAATGAATGCAGAAGATAATTTTAGTCAAAACATCCTGGATAAAATAAAGACAGCTTCAACTTCAGATAAGATCATTCATGTGATTGAAGAGGCCGATTATACAAAAAATGATGTTTTAAAAAATAATGCAAGTGGCAACTGGAAATTCAAGGCGACAAATGTTACAGACTTCGTGTTTGCACTAAGTAATCATTATTTATGGGATGTAAGTTCCGTGGTTGTTGATTCCGCAAATGGCAGAAGATCTTTAGCAGAATCCGCCTATAATAAAATCCACCTTGATTATTTTGACGTGGCTGACCAGGCACAGAAATCCCTTTTTTACATGAGTCATTTTTATCCAAAATATCCTTTCCCATTTCCAAAGATCACTGTGTTTGATGGCACAGATCAAATGGAATATCCCATGATGGTCAATGATAATCCGACGGATAGCCGGAAGGATGCAGTGCAACTGACAACGCATGAGATCATGCACAGTTATTTCCCCTTTTTCATGGGTACGAATGAAACCCAATATGCCTGGATGGATGAAGGCTGGGCCACCATCGGTGAATCCGTTATTTCACCGTTAATGGGTGAGCCGGAAGACGAAGGTATTTTCAGCAAAACCCGCTATGAGTTTATATCAGGCTCTGACAAGGATGTACCGCTGATCACAAACACAAAACTTTACCAGGATGCTGCCTATGCAGCTAACTCTTATGGCAAAGCAGGCTTGTGCTATTATGTTTTACAGGATATGCTGGGTGACTCTCTTTACTTTAAAGCCCTTCATCATTATATAAATAATTGGAATGGAAAACATCCTGTTCCCTACGATTTCTTTTATAGTTTTAATGCAGGAAGCGGAAAGGATTTAAACTGGTTTTGGAATAAATGGTTTTTTGGTTGGGAATACCCTGACCTGGCAATTAAGTCTGTCCTTAAAAATCAATCCGGCATCAAAATTACCATTGAGAATATCGGAGGATTACCCGTACCTGTTTATCTTGACGTAGAGCTAAAATCCGGGAAACATGAAATCGTAAAGCTGACAGCCGAAGCCTGGAAGACAGGAAATAAAGATGTCAATATTGCTATTAAAAATCCGATTCATTTCATTCAGAGTTTGAAAGTTGGGAATGAATTTATTCCAGAGAAAAATAAAAAAGATAACAGTTGGAAGAATAAATAGTAGAAAGAGATTGTAAGGATTTCTGGAAGAGTTAAAAGGAGCGGAGGGTATACTAAATTCATCATTTTTCCACAGCCACTGATTCGTCACACGAATGCCATA
>JBBSUB010000344.1:0-4210 GCA_038235345.1 Chitinophagales bacterium | reverse complement strand
TACGATCCACTCCGTAAATTCAGTAGTTTCAGAATCAGGCAATAATGCTCTTGCAAACCCCTCACTGCCGCTATATCTTTGCATCAGAAGTTGGTTGATGTTCCATAAACATTTAACCTATCCAAATATCCACTGAAAAGAAACCAATTCCACTAATCCCGGAAAAAGCCAATAAATCCGATATCAGTCAACTTCTATTTTTTTTGAATCCGATGCCTTAGAAAAATATTCCACACCCCTGACCCCTCTCCACAAGTGGAGAAGGGAAATGAGAACCCGAAAAAGCCAATCCCTTTATCCAAAGGAAAAACCAAAACCCACAAGTCAAAATTTTAAAAGCTTCCGCCTGAACAGCGGAAGTTTTTTTGTAGGGACAAGTCGCGACTTGTCCTGCAACATACCCCTGATTAAAATCAGTAGTTACAAAATGGACCATGCCTTAGGCATTCCCTTCACGCTGCAGGATGTGAAGGAAAGAATAAATGATTTTTAGTAATAGATGTCGACGTGTCCGGCAATCATTGAAATACTATTATTACAAAATAAATTATTTCTCTTTTGATTGCTAAAGGAACAAAAGTTTAGTAACGGCCAGGCAACAGGCCGGGAGGCCTGCGGCAGTGCAAGGTATCAGGTGTTAGGTTTCAGGTATTAGGTCACAGCGGCTAAAAGCTCAATGCTCAATGCTGATAGCTTCTTTACAATTCGTGTAATTCGTGCTTAAAATTCGTGTTTCCCCAAATACCCCCAACGTAGAAACACGACCCACACAGTAAATTCAGTAGTTCCATAATCAGGCAATAACGCTCTTGCTTACCTCTCACTGCCGTATTATCTTTGTATCAGAAGTTGGTTGATGTTCCATAAACATTTAACCTATCCAAATATCCACTGAAAGAAACCAATTCCACTAATCCCGGAAAAAGCCAATAAATCCGATATCAGTCAACTTCTATTTTTTTTGAATCCGATGCCTTAGAAAAATATTCCACACCCCTAACCCCCTCTCCACAAGTGGAGAAGGGAAATGAGAACCTAAAAAAGCCAATCCTTTTATCCAAAGGAAAAACCAAAACCCACAAGTCAAGTTTTTAAAAGCTTCCGCCTGAACAGCGGAAGTTTTTTTGTAGGGACAGGTCGTGACCTGTCCTGCGATTTATGTTGACACACTACTGATTGAAATCAGCAGTTACAAAATGGGTCATGCCTCTGGCATTCACTTCACACCGCAGGTTTTTAAGAAAGAAGAATTCGTTTTATATTCTGCAAACTCAATATGCTAACCCCGGCAATTTCTTTTTCTAATTGAGAGTAATTTTCAGTCCTTTTTAGGTTCTTATTGATCAAAAGAGAAGTAACGACCAGGCAACAGGCCGGGAGGCCTGCGCCAGTGAAGACAAGGTATCAGGTGTTAGGTTTCAGGTATTAGGTCACAGCGGCTAAAAGCTCTAAGCTCACGGCTCATCGCTCATCGCTTTCTTCCAATTCGTGTAATTCGTGCCTAAAATTCGTGTTTCCTAATGTAGGAGGTTTAAATAAAAAAAGCTCCCTCCCGCACGAAGAAGCCTTTTTTATTATCGTTATACAAAATCTATTTAATTAACATCCCTCGCGGACTTTTTAAATTGGATAGGAAATTTTCAGGTTCACTGCCATCCAGGTTAGAACGCTTTATAAAGCCTTTGTCCCGGTCTGTCCAATAGAATTTCTTATTCTTATAATCAATCGCCATTCCATGAACTCTTGTACCTGGAACATCTGCGATTTTTATTATGCCGGAACCATCTAAATTCGCTTGCATAATGGCAGGCTTTTTCCTGTCTTCATAATACAATTTACTATTCACATCATCCACAAAAATGCCGTAACCAAATGCTGCGGGAATTATTTTTGCAACGCCGGTTCCATCTGATTTTGCAACATACATATTTTCAAAATTCACTTCATAGAAGAATATCAAATCCTTTTTGGGACTATAGGCTATTCCTCTCATCTGGCCATCCGCTATATGAATAAATTCTCTTTGAAGATTACTGCCGTCCAGGTTAGCTCTTGAAATATTCCCTTTATCATCAGCCCAATAAATTTTACCGCCGGTATTATTAATCGTGATGGAATAGGGATCTGTTATCCCTGAAACAATTGCCTGCATATTTGTGCCGTCCAGATCCATACGCCAGATTTTCCCATTGTCTGTATTCGTGAAATCCGTGAAATAGATCTTTGCATTCACTGAATCATAAGCAAGTCCAACCCCGTTTTTGCCTGTCAGATCCGCAACTACCTCCGCAGCCGATCCCGGCTCCGTGGAGATTTTTTTAATTACCTTGTTCGTATACTCAATGAAATAGACTTCTTTCTTCGCATTTGCAGCTTGCCTGGGGTCAATGATTGTAAGGTCGGTAGAGAAATTACCTGTTCCTCCCGCGCCAATTGCTTTTAAGGTTACAGTAAATGTACCGGCAGTCGCGTATATTTTTGCCGGATCTTTTTCGGTAGATTTGGTTCCGTCTCCGAAATCCCAGGCATAGGTCCCGGCGTTTTCTGAGGCATTCTTTAATTTGATCTCCTGATTTATATCAAATTTCGTATCACTTGCTGTAAAGAAACTTTTTACAGTAGGCGGCAAATCATTAAAGTTGTAAGGGTCTTTTTTACAACCAACCAGTACAATTAACGTCAGCAAAAAAAATGGAAATAATCTTTTTAATACAGTCATCTTATTCAATTTTAAAATTTTTATATTTTCCGGTTTAAATTTTTACACGGGAATTTTGTTCGTAAAAAGGCTTTTTTTATTATTTTAGTTTAAACTGATCTCCTGCTGTAAAAAGGGACAATCGCGCATTTTTAAAAGCGACCTTTCCTTTATCAAATATTCTCAACTTCTTAGGTTTAGAAACCACCACCACCTGGCTCTCACCTACAACCTTCGCATGTTTACCGGTTACAACAATAGCGGTGCTTTCATCTATACCGATCACCATTTTATCGGGATGATCAGACAGCACGCTTAAAAGCCGGTTATACCTGCTCCGCTTGATAAAATGTTGATCAACAATAGCTTTATTTATAAATCCCATTCCCTGGGAAGTAACCACATTATCATTTCTAATCTCCTTAAATGTGTCTTTATTCTTCTGGTCTTTTTCTTCACCTGTGATCATGATTTGCGACATGATCGCCGCACCTGCACTTGTACCGGAAATGGTTGCACCATTCTTATAGGCCAGGTGCATGGCATCGAATAACCCGGTACCGCGCACCACATCCATAAATTTATTCTGATCGCCGCCAACAACATAGATCAGTTTCGCCTGGCGGACAGAGTCAATCCAATCTTTATGATCATTTGCCTGGGCTTTATTAAAATGGAAAGTTGTGATCTTATTCTTACAAAGTTTTGCCAGTTGCGAACGTGTGGATTCAAACGATTCTTCCGGTACGCTGGTTGCCATTGTCAAAATAACAATGTAATCACTCCCTGAAGGATTGGCCGTTTTGATTAATTCTCCCATCAATTCCGGTGTCCTTTCCCCGCCTCCGATAATAAACAAATGCCCTTTTTTCTGACCATAGCCAGAGGATAGTACAAAAACAAAGACCGTAAGAAGGAGGAATTTTTCCAATAAAGTTTTCTTCATTATTTATAGATAGATATAGTGATTTTACCGTTTTCGTCTACTGTACCCCGGTACATACCGGAGGTATTAAATTCCATGGCAACTTTGCCAGATTTGTCCAAAGCGATCATACCGCCATCGCCACCCATCTTCCCGATTTCTTCAATAACCTGTTTTGCTGCTGCCTGAACGGAAAGGCCTTTTAATTCCATCAGATCAGAAAGACGGTGAGCCGCTACTTCTCTGATATAAAATTCACCCCAACCCGTAGATGAAATACCAGCGGTGAGATTATTACAATACGTTCCGGCTCCAATGATCGGCGCATCGCCTACCCTGCCATACTTCTTGTTGGTCATGCCGCCGGTAGATGTACCTGCTCCCAGGTTTCCGTTCTTATCTAACGCCACTGCTCCAACCGTTCCGAATTTTTTATCTGCTTCCGAAACACCGGATATCTTACTATCTCTCGGATTAAAATGATTATAGGCGGAACGTCCTTTTTCACTCTCATCTATGGTTCTTTGCAACTGATCCCATCGTTCCTGTGTGAAAAAGTAAGAGGCAGGAACAGTATCACAACAATT
>JBBSUB010000343.1:0-4215 GCA_038235345.1 Chitinophagales bacterium | reverse complement strand
CCAAAAGAATTGTTCAATGAAATAGAATATTTCCCTTTTGCTTCATCCACAATATTTACATTGATATGGTTCCCTTTTACCGGGTTCGGGTAGATGGAAATTCCTTCAATAATTTTATCGATATAAGAAGAAACGATGGTACTATAACGCGTGCTGTCTTTTGCAGAAGAAATTTGAATACGGTAATAATTTATTTTACCGGGGAGAGCCTGATTGTCGCGCCATTTAAAATGATGACGGCCTGTATCAACCGTCATTTGTCCTGCTTTGTGAAAATCAATGCCATTGGTGGATCTTTGAATTTCAAAAATGGATTTATCAGAAAACCCATCTGTTTCCCAGGAAACATCCACTGCTTTATGTTTAACTGTAATCTCTGTTTTGACAATTTTTAATGGCAATTCCGGGAAAGAAAAAATAAGTGTAAACCTATCTGAGGCCAGGGAAAGTGCATCCTTCGTCACGGAAAACGGGATCCTGGAAGTGTCTTTTAAGGATATAGGTGTTTTAGAATTGACATATTTATCAACCAAAACCGCTTGTCGCCCATTATAATCAAGATTAAAAGGAATTAATTCTAATTGGTAAGTGATGATACGCATATTCCACATTTTAAAAAAGATGGAATCATTTGCAGTCATGGTATGGCGTCTTTCTACTACGTATACTCTTTCCCCACGGAGCATTCCCCAATTTTCTGAAAAATTGCTCATTTTTCGGGCATCCTTTCCATCTATTTCATTGGAATAGGAAGAATCATACTGCGTAAGATTGCCATCCATTAATGTGGTGGATTTATCAGGGCCTACGATGTATAAGTTGGAGCGAATTTGTCCGAAACCTTCAGGCTGAGATTGAGCTTTGGAGAAAAAAGACACAAGACAAAGCAGGCCTGCTAAGAAGGGAGTAGCTATTTTTTTCATTGGGTAGATTATTAGCGGAGCTACATTAAAATGAAATATTGGGATTACTTAAACCTTTAGGGAAGGTTTCATTTAATTTTCATTTAAATATGCTACCGAAAGTAGAACGTAGCGGGATTTCATTTTATTGCTTAAATAAAGGAGGGGATATAAAAAAAAAGGCAAAAGCCTGCTTGGGATTGAGCATTGGACTCTTTGTATCTTGATGACATAGCTGTCGGTACCAAAGGTCAGACTGTGGATGACATGACAATTTTTGCAAAGACAGGCCAAGTAGAATTGTCATTTTCATTATCCAATTGTACCAATAGGAAAGGAATATGAAAGGAGGGAATAGAGATCTATCCGTACCGACACATAAGGCATACATTGTCTGAAAACTGCCGCTGTCAGCACCGAAAGTCTGACAGCGGGTAATACCGAATGTAACCAGTAAATAGTCAAAAAAAAAGTTCTTAAATCGGCATTATACCATCTAATATTTACTTATTGTCCTTCGGACTATTTTATAAATAAAGATGGTATAACATCTCACTTTTTGCAAAGCAAGGCAAAGTAGAGTTGCAATCTACATTTAACTAACAGAACACCAAATGCTTTAAAAAATGTAAGAAGGATAGCCGGTCTGACCCGCGGTACCGACCTACGCCTCCTGATGCTTTTTTGTAAAATAAATGATTCCCCCGATTCCCACAAGAACAAAAATTGCTGAAATCAATTCTGCCTGTGTCGGATGAAGGCCAAAGATGGAGTAAGTCGTGTTAACCCGGATAAGTTCGACAAGAAACCTTTCTACACCATTCATGATAAGATAGATGCTAAACATAACGCCGGGTGCTTTTATTTTCTTCCGCATTGCCCATAAAATTCCGAACAAAATTCCGCAGGCGATAATTTCATAAAATGGTGTTGGAAATACCGGTTGAGGAAGTGCCCTGCAATATCTTCCTTCGCAACCAGGCAATAATATTCCATCTTCATTTACATTATGTGGGTAGGTATAGGCAACCATCCAAACCGGCAGAAAAGATGGCGCACGGAAACTTCTATGTGGAACCTTGTCCAGCGTCTCGGCAATACGGTCGGTGACCATGGTGCTTCGTCCTGCTGAATCCGTTACGGAACCTTTTAAAAAATAGGTACTATGTTCCTGTAGTTTGGCTTGAAATTGTTCTGGCGATGCAGGAACGGCTTTCCCTGGTATTTCACTAATATAGGCACTGTTATAAATTCCCCAATCGCCATCACCGGATACCTGGCAGCCCATTCTTCCGATCGCATAGGCAATCATAAGAGCCGGAGCTGCTGAATCGATCAACGGCAATAATTTGATGCCTTTCTTTTTTGCATAAATAAGAATGGCGATGGCGGCACAAATCAAACCGCCATAAAAGGTAAGTCCACTGGGAGATAATAAATTCCCGATTGGATTTTGAATAAAACGATCCCAATTTTCCAGGTTATCGAAAAGTTTTGCTCCGATAATTCCAAAAACCAGGGCGAAAATAACGATGTCTCCTACCCTATCATGTGGCCATATCCTTATGGAACGTTTTTCCGGTTTGGTTAATTTTTGCTTACCGCGTTCACGGAATTTAAGAAACGCCATCACCGCACCAATGATCAGACCGCCGATCCAGCTACCCTCCGAAGAAAAAATATATTCCTGCAGATCTATCCCTTCCTGCCGGCTTGCTATAAATGCTCCGATAAGTTTATATCCAAAAAGAAAACCGATGAATCCATTTAACAATAATTCTAAAAACGTAGCAGGTTCCCCTGTGGTTATGGTTTCCAACCGGGGTGCTAATAGTCCTTGCTTTTCTTTCCGCTTTAGTTCCAGGGTCAGAATCCAGGCAGAAAAAATAAAGGCGATTGCCACGAAAATTCCGAATGTGTAAAATATTTTAAAGGCGTTGATTTCCCAACCAAACCAATCTTTAAGAGCAAAATATAAATTTGGATACATAGCAGCCGGTTATGAGGCAATAGAATTTATTCCGGTGAGTGAATGAGTTAATAAAATAAAAACCTCCGTAAAAGTAGGAGGTTTTTATTAAAATACGGTTAGAATTTAGCAATACTCTTCAAAAGCCGCTGCAAGATTTCCTGAAATCATTTCAGCAGAGTGCCCTTCAATATTGTGTCTTTCAAGAAAATGAACCAGTTTACCATCTTTAAACAAAGCGATGGAAGGAGAAGATGGAGGGTAAGGTAATAAATGCTCACGCACTTTATTTACGGCATCTAAATCAAATCCTGCAAAGGATGTAGCTAAATGAGCTGGTTTTTTTGAACTGTTCTCAACGGCCATTAAAGCTCCGGGGCGTGCTGTTCCTGCAGAACATCCACAGACAGAATTGATTACGAATAAGGTTGTTCCTTCTTTTGATAATGCCTCTTCCACCTGAGTTGGAGTGGCTATATCTTCAAAACCCTTTTGGGTTAATTCTTCCTTCATCGGAATGACTATTTGTTCTGGATACATATTTATATAATTTAAGTTGCAAATTTACAACACTTCCCCGGAAAAATCTATAGTTTATGATTCTGATAAATGGCAATATTGTCAGTCAATAAATACAAATCAAGACAAAGTGTCTGTAATTTTTCATAATTTATGCGATAATGGCTTAAAAATGAGTATTTTATCGGATGGTATTGAATTTGAACTAAAAGAATAAAATTAAAAACCTTTAAAAATTTATAAACATGACTAATGTAAGATTTAACCAACCCGGCTTCAAAACTTTGGATTCTTTCTTTGATAACATTCTTTCTGAATTACCAAATGTTCAAAAGAGAAGCGAATCTATTTTACCAGCGGTAAACATTTCAGAAAACGAAAATGCCTACGAATTGGAGTTTAATGCTCCGGGCAGAAAAAAAGAAGATTTTAAGATCACCTTTGACCAAAGCATTCTAACGATTGCTTTTGAAAAGAAAGAAGAGAAAAAAGAAGAAGGAAAGAAATTCATTAAAACAGAATTTTCCACTCAAAGTTTCAAAAGATCTTTCACATTGGATGAGAAAATCAATGCTGATGGAATTGAAGCAAAATATGAAGATGGGATTCTAACACTTACTCTTCCGAAAGTAGAAGAAGTTAAGGTTCTTCCAAAGGAAATAGCTATCAGCTAAGAAAGGCAGAAGACCGTTGGATACTTCGCGTTGAATGCTGCGCGTTGAATACTTCGTGTTGAATACTTCGTGTTGAATGCTGCGCGTTGAATACTTCGTGTTGAATGCTTCGCGTTGAATACTTCGTGTTGAATGCTGCGCGTTGAATACT
>JBBSUB010000342.1:0-4215 GCA_038235345.1 Chitinophagales bacterium | reverse complement strand
TTTTACTTTTAAATATTGTTTAATCATATAAAAATATCTGTTGGTTAGATCGAAAATAAATTAATTTGCACCAATAGTACCACCTATGATCGAAAAAGAACTCACCATACAGGAACAATATGAAGAAATAGCCAAAGCTGGTAACGGTCCTGATTTAACAGAATTTTTAAACACACAAAATATCAGTGATGTAGCAGACCTTCTTTATGAAAATGAAGATACGGAACTGGATATCCTTTTGCATTTATCCATGCACAGGGCTACCAGCCTGTTTAAAATTTTAGAGCATCCTACACAAAAAAGAATTATCAAAAACCTGCCTCCCATCAAAAGCGCGGAGCTTTTGAACGAGATGCAGGCGGATGACAGAACTTCTTTCCTGGAAGATCTTCCCAATGAAGGAATCAGGGAGCTGATAAAGACGCTTGATCCCGAAGAACGGAAAATCACTCTTTCCCTTTTAGGCTACCCGGAAAATAGTGTGGGCCGTCTGATGACGCCGGATTATATCTATGTTCATGAGTACAATACGGTGGCAGAAGTCCTCGACATTATCCGCAGCATAGGAAAAAACACAGAAACGATTGATGTAGTATATGTGATCAATAAGCACGGAGAATTATTGGACGATCTTAGAATACGGGAAATCATCCTGGCAGCACCTGAAAAGAAGGTGAGTGATATGATGGATGGCCGTTTTATTGAACTAAATGTAAACGACGATCAGGAAAGCGCTTATGAGATCTTTAAGATGAATAATCGTGTAGCCCTCCCCGTGGTGGATGACTATAATGTGCTTTTGGGTATCGTAACCATTGACGACGTTCTTTGGGTGGCAGGTGAAGAATTTAGTGAGGATATTCAAAAAATTGGTGGTGCCGAAGCCCTGGACTCACCCTACCTTGAAACGCCTATTTTTACGCTGGTCAAAAAAAGAGTCGGCTGGCTGATCATTCTGTTTTTCGGTGAAATGCTGACGGCTACTGCCATGGCATTTTATAATGATGAAATGGAAAAGGTCATTATTTTGACCAATTTCATTCCGTTGATTATCAGTACTGGTGGCAATAGTGGTACGCAGGCATCTACCCTCATCATTCAGGCGATGGCATTGGGTGAGGTGACATTAAAGGATTGGTGGCGCGTCATAAAACGGGAGGTTGTCTCCGGAATTATGCTTGGATCTATTTTAGGCGTAATCGGGTTTATGAGAATCGCTACCTGGAGTTTTCTGATGAATCAGGGCATTATGAAAGATTCTTACGGCCCGCATTGGGTGCTTATCGGTTTTACAGTAAGTTTCTCTTTAATTGGTGTGGTACTTTGGGCCTCCTTAATGGGTAGTATGCTGCCGATATTGTTAAAAAGATTGGGCGCTGATCCCGCATCATCCTCTGCGCCATTTGTGGCTACGTTGGTGGATGTTACGGGTTTGGTCATATTTTTTAATGTAGCACTTTATTTCTTGCGCGGCACATTATTATAGGATAACAATAACCTTCTTTCGGGGGAAGAAGAAAAAGCATTTTTTTTAGATCGTTCTATTACAGAAAGAATACCTTTGATTGTTTTTGAACATTTTTAATAATGAAGTCTGAAATCCCCGACAAAAAGAGCCCCAAGCCAAATATTTATAAACTCCTCACTCCTTACAAAGGTTTAATAGGCGGACTTTTACTTTTCGCCTTATTGAGCAATGGCCTGAACCTGATCATTCCAAAAATTGTACAAATAGGAATTGATGATTTCACCAATGGTGTATGGGACATTAAAAAAATAATGACCTGGTTTTTCATCTCGGTCGTTGCTATTTTCATCCTAAGTTTTATACAAGGCTATATTCAAACATATGCTTCAGAAAAAGTTGCCAAGGATCTGCGCTATAAACTTTCTGCAAAAATATCCCAGCAGGATTTTAATTATATCCAGGAAAACACTTCAGCAAGATTATTAACTAACCTCACTTCTGATGTAGACGCCATTAAAATGTTTGTTTCCCAGGCAATCGTTTCCATTGTTTCTTCCATCGTTCTGATTATTGGAGCATCTATCCTATTATTAAATATCAATTGGAGATTGGGCCTGATCGTTTTGCTGATCATTCCGATCATCGCTACCACATTTTTCTTTGTTTTTAAAAAAGTGAAAACCTTATTCCGGAAAACGCAGGAGGTGATTGACTGGCTCAACAAGGTGATCAATGAAAGTATTTTAGGGGCGGCTTTGATCCGTGTTTTAAATGCCCAGTTTACGGAATACAATAAATTTATGGATGCCAATGTCCAGGCTAAAAACCTGGGTTTATCCATTTTACGATTGTTCGCGATGTTGATACCGGTTATTGTAATGACATCCAATCTTGCCCGCCTGGCTGTGCTGGCGATGGGTGGCCATTTTGTGATCAACGGAAGTATGTCATTGGGTGAATTTGCGGCCTTTAACAGTTATATCGCTATTTTGATCTTCCCTATTTTGATAATAGGTTTTATGAGCAATGTTATCGCACGTGCATCCGCTTCTTATGCACGAATATATAAAATTTTAGAAACGGAAGATTTTGTTGATAAAGGTAAAGTGACCACTCCGATTTCCGGGGAACTCAAAGTTCAGGATTTGAGTATCTGGTATGGAGAAAACCCGGCTTTAAAAAACATTTCCTTTGCCGTAAAAGCCCATTCACGCACCGCTATTATTGGACCTACAGCCGCAGGAAAAACACAATTACTCTATCTCCTGACTACGTTAATAAAACCTACTTCCGGGGAAATATATTATGACGGCATCAATGTAAAAGAGTATAACCAGGGTGAACTTTTAAAACAAATCGGTTTGGTATTCCAGGACAGCATTATTTTCAATTTAAGTTTAAGAGATAATATCGCTTTCAACTCCGAAGTAACAGACGCTGATTTACAAAAAGCCATCAATACCGCAGAACTTCACGATTTTATTGATTCCCTGCCACAAGGACTGGATACCATCATATCTGAAAGAGGTTCTACACTTTCCGGTGGACAAAAACAACGCGTAATGTTGGCAAGAGCCCTGGCCATCAATCCAAAAATTTTGTTATTGGACGATTTTACAGCAAGAGTAGATGCGCATACAGAAAAAGTTATCGGAGAAAATATTAAAAGAAATTTCCCTGATACAACAATATTGTCGGTTACCCAAAAAATAGATCCGGTAAAAGACTATGATCTGATCATTCTTTTGATGGAAGGGGAAATGGTGGCGCAGGGAAAGCATGAAGATCTCATGAAGAATTGTCCGGAATACGTACAGATTTACAACTCACAAAGAAGTACCACAAGCGTTGAGGCAGAAGCAAGATAAAACAATCAGTCAATCGAATTAAATAAAGAAATGGATTACAACCTCAATATAGAAAAGAAAACTTCCACCGGAGCGGCATTTAAAAAGATGCTGGTTTTCATGAAAGATGAGAAAAGGAGTTTGGCTTTTGCATTGATCGTGATGTTGTCAAATTCGGCTATTTCCATGCTGACGCCTTATTTGATCGGATATACAATTGACCATTACATTCAAACAAAAATCTACCGCGGATTACTTCAGTTTTCAGCCATTATTTTTGTTTTGTATTTGATTTCGGCTGTGCTGGACTATTTCCAGACAAAACTCATGGGAAGTATTGGCCAGCGCATGTTATACAGTTTGCGAAACGCTGTTTTCAGCAGGATCCAGGCATTACCCGTCGCATTTTTTAATCAAAATAAAGCAGGGGATCTTATATCACGGATCAATAATGATACAGATAGGGTAAACCAATTCTTTTCCCAGTCATTGATGCAGTTTGTGGATAGTATTTTCATGATGCTGGGCGCAGCTATATTTTTATTAATTATCAATGTGGAATTAGGCGGCGCATCTCTTGCACCGGCTGTTATTATTCTTATTTTTGTGCGAATCATGTCGCCCTTAGTGCGAAAAAGAAATGCCGTCAGTCTGAAAAGCACCGGTACACTCAGTGCGGAAATCCAGGAAAGTTTGAGCAATTTCAAAACGATTGTTGCCTTTAACCGTCGTGATTTTTTCCTGAAAAAATTCGATATTGCCAATACCAATAATTACAAAGCCTCCGTAAACGCGGGAATCGTGAATATGGTATTTGTGCCTGTATTCACCTTGTTTTCCAACCTGGCCCAATTGATCGTGCTCGCCTTTGGTATTTACCTGATTTCGCAGGGCAGTTTT
>JBBSUB010000341.1:0-4223 GCA_038235345.1 Chitinophagales bacterium | reverse complement strand
GCTTATGCTACAGGAAATGGCGAACCAATGGGGATTAACACTTATGACCTGGTGGAAAATGTGTTGAAGAAAGATTATCAATTATTCACGGTAAACCTGGAACAGGAACCCGTGATACCGGATACATTCAAAGTGTTGATCATGGCAAAACCAACACTTCAATTTTCTGATGCGGAAAAAATGAAGATTGACCAATACGTGATGCGTGGGGGAAACCTTTTATTTTTTATTGACAGATTGGAAGCGGAAATGGATAGCCTTCAAATTAAAAATCAGGTTATAGCGTATGACAGGAATCTGGAATTGAATGACCTGTTTTTCCGGTATGGAGCACGCATTAATCCTGACCTGCTGATGGACCTGCAATGCGATTTTTTACCGTTCAGCGTAAACGATAAGGATCAGTTTGAATTTCTTCATTGGAATTATTTTCCTTTATTTGAATCTCCTCAAAATAGTGTGATTAATAAAAACCTTGGGTTGGTGGCGGGAAAGTTTGTGAATACGATTGATACAGTTGCTGTTCCGGGTATTCAAAAAACGGTTCTATTAAGATCTTCTGATAACTCAAGAAGCATTGCCACACCTGCTTTGATCAGTGGTACAGAAAACAGAAATGCACCCGTAGATGCTGAATTCAACCAGAAAGGACTAATAGCAGGAGTTTTATTGGAAGGGAAATTTCCTTCTCTTTTTAAAAACCGAGTAAGCAGGGCTAAAATGGATTCCCTCCAGGGCTATGGCACTCCATTTTTAGGAGAAGGAATCAAAGACAGTAGGATTGTTTTGGTAGCAGACGGAGATATTGTATTAAATGGCGTGTCGCAGGGGACTCCTCTACCAATGGGCGTGAATCATTATACCATCGGCAGCCAGTATGAATATCAGTTTGCCAACAGACAATTTGTAGAAAATTGCCTGGAATATCTCATCAATGAAGATGGATTAAGTGAGGCAAGAGGCAAGGATTACCAACTTCGTCTTTTGGACCCAAAGAAAATAAATGCCGACCGTAATTTCTGGGAGATTTTGAATATCGTCGTACCCGTGGGACTGGTCCTGATCTTTGGATTTGTTTACCAGTACATAAGAAAAAGAAGGTATGTAAGAAATTAAATTCGCGTACTTTAACCCGAAGGCGATTTAAATGAATGCCGCTTTCAAAGATTTATTATTAATTTCTGCAAACTTATCTTTGCACATCTATAAATAGATATAATGACAGCAACAGAAATAACGTATTTGGTTTTCGGAATTGTACTGGTCATTGCCGTTATTTTCGATCTTGGGTTATTGAGCAGAAAAGGGCACAGCATCACGATCAAACAAGCATTTTATCAAACACTCTTTTGGGTAACACTAGGAATTGGTTTTGGTGTTTTTGTCTGGTTTGAAGACGGATCTACGCTGGCAATAGAATATTTGAGCGCTTACCTCATGGAATGGGGTTTAAGTATTGATAATATCTTTGTATTTATATTGATCTTTTCCTATTTCAATATTCCGGAACGGCATGCAAACAGGGTATTACTGTTAGGTATTCTTCTGGCCATAATTCTACGGATAATCTTCATCACTGTTGGAATTGTGCTTATAGCGGAATTCCATTGGATCTTATACATCTTTGGAGCCTTCCTGGTTTACACCGGTATCAAAATGTTTGTAGTAGATTCTGAAGCGGAGTTTAAGGCAGAAGATAATACCGTTTATAAAATATTAAAAAGACTTCTTCCTTTAACAGCAGACAACAGTAGTGGAAAATTCACCATTAAGATTGATGGTAAGAAACATTATACAATGCTTTTTGTAGTATTGATCATGCTTGCGGCCACGGATATTGTTTTTGCCCTGGATTCCATCCCGGCAGTATTTGCTATTACTCAAAATAAAATGATCGTTTATACCTCCAATACCTTTGCCGTGTTGGGTTTACGTTCTCTATTCTTTTTACTGAGAGGAGCTGTAGAAAAATTCAAACACCTGAAAGAAGGTATTGCTATTGTGTTAATCTTTATCGGATTAAAAATGCTCGTCTCCTTTTTTGGAATTGAATTTCCGGTGTGGGTATCTCTTGTTGCCATTGTAGTTTGCCTGGGAGGTTCCATCTTATTTTCGATCTATAAAAATAACCAGGAAGCCAAAAAATTAAGCGAACAGTGACCGTAAGCATCCACTATAGCATCCCTGAAATTGTTCAAATCTGCCAGGCAAAGTGGATCGTCCAAAATGCAAATACTCCTCAACCGGAATTTCTTTGTTTGGATAGCCGGAGAATAAACGCACCGGCAAAAACGATTTTTTTCGCCCTGAAAAGCAGGCAGCAGGATTCGACAAAATTCATCCCCGCTTTATATGAAAAAGGTGTCCGGAATTTCGTGATTGATGCACCTGATTTTGAAACAGGGAATTTCCCTTTGGCGAATATCTTATTGGTTGCTGACGCTGTAAACGCCTTACAGGATTTAGCGATTCATCACCGGAATTTATTTCCACAATTACCTGTTGTTGGCATTACAGGAAGCAATGGAAAAACCATTGTAAAAGAGTGGTTGAATCAAATCCTTCAATCCACCCATTCCATTGTTCGCAGTCCGAAAAGTTATAACTCCCAGATTGGCGTTCCATTGAGCGTTTTGAATATTCAGCCACAAAATACCTTAGGGATTTTTGAAGCGGGAATTTCTCTTCCGGATGAGATGATAAAACTGGAAAAAATCATTCAACCCGGCGTTGGAATTCTGACAAATATCGGTACAGCTCATGATGAAGGTTTTGACAATAAAAAGCAGAAATTAAGAGAGAAGCTTATTTTATTTAAGCATGTCGGCATGCTTATTTTTTGTGCAAATGAGGAGTGGATAAGAAAGGAGGTTTTAGCTTTTCAAAAAGAGCATCCGGGAGTAAAATTGTTTCAATGGGGAAGTGGTGAAGAATGTGATTTGAGGATATT
The DNA here is from genome assembly GCA_038235345.1 of Chitinophagales bacterium. Taxonomy (GTDB): domain Bacteria; phylum Bacteroidota; class Bacteroidia; order Chitinophagales; family Chitinophagaceae; genus Ginsengibacter. The sequence goes on along the minus strand of JBBSUB010000341.1, from coordinate 1,273 downwards.
GAAAATTGAAAAGGAGGTGGTTGGTGATGTTGTTGGCGGGGACGCCAACAAAGGCTGCGTAGCTGGTGGGGATACCAAACATGGCGTTACGCTTGTTGTTGGCGGGGACGCCAACAAAGGCAGCGGGGACGCCAACAAAGGCAGCAGGGACGCCAACAACGGCAGTGAAGACGTCAACAAAGGCAGTGAGGACGCCAACAACGGCGGTCAAACATTTACCAAAATAGAAGGGATTGCTTCCGTGAAAACATATTCCATTTCCATTCCTTTCAGTGATGATGCTTCTGTTGAAAATGCTATTCAATGTTTGTGTTTTTTAATAGTTCGGGATGAAGCAAATCTCGAAACACTTCATCGTTTTGAAAAGCTGGAACCTGTCGCCATGCGGCTGGAATTAAAACCCGGCATTAACCGGTGCACGATCCTGAACGATAGCTATAGCAACGATCTGCACTCATTGAGCATTGCCCTGGATTTTTTACGCCAGCAGAAAAATCATCCAAAAAAGACAGTTATTCTTTCGGATATTTCACAATCAGGAATGGATGCGGAGCAATTATATTCCCAGGTAGCAACACTTTTGCAGCAGCATGGTATTGTTACGTTTATTGGAATCGGTCCGGAAATAAATCAACATAAAGAGCTCTTTTCAGCAATTAAGAATTTGCTGTTTTTTTCTCAAACAGAACACTTTTTAAAAGACATTCAACTGCATCGCTTCAAGGATGAAAGTATTCTGATAAAAGGAGCGCGCAAATTTGAGTTTGAAAAGATTAGTCACCTGTTGGAAAATAAAGTACATCAGACTGTACTTTCCATCAACCTGAACAGCCTTGTACATAACCTGAAAAAATACCGCGAAAAACTAAAACCCGTTACCAAAATCATGGCGATGGTAAAAGCCTTCAGTTATGGAACGGGAAGTCATGAAATAGCTTCCGTATTGGAATATAACAAGGTGGATTACCTCGCAGTAGCCTACGCGGATGAAGGTGTAGAACTCCGGGAGGCCGGCATTACATTGCCCATCATGGTGATGAATATTGATGAAACCACTTTTGAGGCCATTGTCCATCATAACCTTGAACCGGAAATCTTTTCGGTTCATATTTTACGGGCTTTCGAACATTATTTAAAAATAAATGACATTGAACAATACCCGGTACATTTAAAAATTGATACCGGAATGCACCGCTTAGGATTTGAAGAAAAAGACATTCCTGATTTGGGAGATCTTGTTGCAAACAACCCATTTATCCGCGTAAAGTCTATG
>JBBSUB010000340.1:0-4237 GCA_038235345.1 Chitinophagales bacterium | reverse complement strand
TTTGTTGTGCCTGCACTAAAAAAGTACAGGATATAAATGGAAGAACCAGGTACTTTTTCAGGTGAGATATGTTCCGAATCTAATTGTAGACGTTCAGAAATGCGGTTATTTTTTTAGAAATTTGTTCACTTAAAGGAACCAATGGTAAGCGGAGTTCATTTTCAATCAGTTTCATCTGATGTAAAAAATCTTTAACGCCGGCAGGATTATTTTCTACGAATAACAAATCCATTGCCTCCAGTAATTTGTTTTGGATTTCCTGAGCTTTGGCAAAATTAAATTCCAGAGAATAGCGGATGAGGTTCGAAAATTCTTCCGGAAAACAATTCGCTACCACACTGATTACTCCGTCCATGCCACAAGCGATCAACGGCATGGCAATATGGTCGTCACCACTCACAACCAGGAAATCTTCCGGAGCGTTTTTAAGGATGTGCATACATTGAACCATATTGCCACTTGCTTCTTTAATACCTGTAATATTTTTACATTCTTTCGCCAGGCGAATGGTTGTTTCAGCAGAAATATTACTACTTGTTCTACCGGGAACATTATATAAAATAATTGGTCTGGGTGAAGCTTCTGCCAGGGCTTTATAATGCTGAAAAATCCCTTCCTGCGATGGCTTGTTGTAATATGGGCTTGCACTTAAAACCGCCATTACATCATCGGCATCAAGATCTTTTAATTGCTCAATTGTTTCAGCTGTATTATTTCCGCCAATACCTACGACCAGCGGTATGCGCTTATTGATTATTTTCTTTGTAAAAGCAATGATCTCTTTTTTTTCTGATTTAGAAAGAGTAGGGGTTTCTCCGGTTGTTCCCAGCGTAACGATATATTCTACCTTTTTCTTAATTAAAAATTCAATCAGGTTTTTAAGTGCGGAGAAATCAATTTCACCGTTTTTAAATGGAGTGACTATGGCTACTCCCGTTCCTCTTAATTGAATTTTTAGAGACATTTTTTTAGTTTGAAGTTTATAGTTAAGAGTTAGGAGTTAGGAGTTCGGAGTTCAAAGCTTTTTTTAATTCGTGAAATTCGTGCCTAAAATTCGTGTTTAAAATTACTAATTTAATGCGAAGCATCCAATGCCGAAGGCAATTCAACGCGCAGCATTCAACACAAAGTATTCAACGCCGAAGGCATTCAGCCCTCTACTCATCCCAAAACCCCATATTATTGAACTTTTCAATTCTTTGACTTACTCTTACATCAGGATCTATTGTTTCCAGTTCCTTTATTATAGGTTTAATATATTCCTTTAAGTTCGCTGCCGCTTCATCGTAGTTCCAATGGGCTCCTCCTAAAGGTTCTTTGATGACTCCATCCACTAAACCGAATTTCAACATATTTTCTGAGGTGAGTTTCAATTGTTCCGCCGCAATTTCTTTTTGTGCCCAGCTGCGCCATAAAATGGAACTGCAGTTTTCCGGAGAAATAACGGTATACCAGGAGTTCTCAAGCATTAAAACTTTATCACCTACACCGATTCCTAAAGCACCTCCACTGGCACCTTCACCGATGATGATACAAATAATAGGCACTTTTAAACGCATCATTTCATAAATATTCCTTGCGATTGCCTCACCTTGTCCACGCTCTTCGGCTTCAAGACCAGGATAAGCACCGGGTGTATCTATAAAAGTGATAACAGGTTTATTAAATTTTTCTGCCAGTTTCATTAAACGCAGCGCTTTTCTATATCCTTCCGGATTTGCCATACCAAAATTGCGCATCTGCCTGGTTTTCGTATTGGTTCCTTTTTGCTGACCAATTACCATAACCGTTTCTCCATCCAATTGAGCAAATCCGCCAATCATTGCTTTATCGTCCTTGATGTTGCGGTCGCCATGTAATTCTACAAAATTGGTAAATATTTTAAGAATGTATTCTAATGTATAAGGCCTGTCCGGATGGCGGCTTAATTGTACTTTCTGCCAGGATGTAAGGTGAGAAGTTATTTCCTTTCTTTTCTCAAGAATCTCCGTCTCCAGTTTTTTATTAATAGTCAGATAATCATTGCCTGCGTTTTTTGAAGCCATTTTTTTATTTTCCTCAATTTGCTCATACAATTCCTTAATAGGTTGTTCGAAATCCAGGAATTGCCTTATATGCGCTGTAGCCATGTATTTTTATTTTTGGGCGCTAAAGTTAAGACCTAAGTATGAAATGGAGGCTAAAAAATGATTTTTGGTATTCTTAGCTATGAATTTTTAAATATTATTTGTTTAAACAGCCAATAATCTCTAAACTCATGTACTTCTTTACAAACCCAAAATCACCTGCTTCTCATGAGTATTTTTTCTTTTTGTTTTCAAGGAAAATTTAACGGGGTTTTCATTAGAAAGAATTTGATTTTCTTTCCACGGAAATCAGACAACGGTTTCCTGAATCAGGCATTCAAATTAAACCCTGTTTTACAATTTCAATAATCCAAATTCCCATAATCCGCTCACCGGCTTATTGTCCCAAAACAATTCAAAATCAGAAAAGCCCTGAGCTTCGAAATCATCTTTTACCTGCTGTAAGGTTAGAGGCGGATTATTTGAAATAGAAATACGTTCCAATAAATCCACGAACCATTTTCCTTCCGGACGGCTTAGTTTTATTTCATCTGTTGTTCTTTTGTTTTGAAACACAATGGAGGACATTTCCCATTGCTTTCCCTTTTTTGATTTTGTAAAATGACTTACCCGGGGCAGCTTTCCCAACCAAAGCACTTTAGCCGTCGGTTTAAATGCCAAATGATCATCATTTTGCAAAGCAACAGAAATATAATCAGGCGGAATGCTTGTTTTAGGTACTTTAAAATCAAACCATTTATGTAATGGAAAATCGAAACACGCGCCATGCATATAATTCAGTAACGATTTTTTTAAGCCAAAACTATATGACTCGTGCTCGGCGCCCGTAGGATCAATATGTTCAATATCATTATTTGCAAATGAACCGATTTCTTCTGATTTTTTTTGAACCTTATATTTTGCAGGATTCAATCCAACCGGACTATGAGCCGTCATGGCAAACTGGTGCCAAAATGCTGATTGCAAAATACCGGCTTCAAACATTTGGCGCACCATTTCCAGTGAGTCAATGGTTTCCTGGTCGGTTTGTGTTGGGAAACCGTACATCAAATAAGCATGGACCATAATGCCGGCATCGGTGAAATTTTTATTGACCTTAGCCACCTGGGATACAGTGATTCCTTTTTCAATCAGCTTCAGCAAACGATCACTCGCAACCTCTAATCCACCTGAAACTGCAATGCAGCCGGAAGCTTTTAAAAGCAAACACAAATCCCTGGAAAAGCTTTTTTCAAAGCGGATATTTGCCCACCAGGTCACAACAAGTTTTCGTTTTAATAGTTCAATTGCCAACTCACGCATGAGCGCAGGCGGTGCAGCTTCATCAACAAAATGAAAACCATTTTGTTTGGTTTGAGCAATAATTTCTTCCATGCGATCACAGAGCAGGGAAGCAGCAATGGGCTCGTACAAACGGATATAATCAAGACTGATATCGCAAAATGTACATTTACCCCAATAGCAGCCATGCGCCATCGTTAATTTATTCCATCGCCCGTCACTCCAAAGGCTGTGCATGGGATTCATCACTTCTATGGCAGAAATATATTTATCAAGCAATAAATCCCTATAGTCCGGCGTGCCTATCTGGCCTTGTTTATAATCTTTACAATCCGCATTATTTATATACGTTACCCTGCCGTTTATAAGTGTAAAGGTGCGCTTTAATTCTTCTATCTTTTTTTTGCCCTGCACATAAGCAATCAAATTTTCCACCGGGGCTTCGCCATCATCCAGTGTGATAAAATCAAAAAACTCAAACACACGTTCGTCGCTCAATGACCTGAGTTCCGTATTAGCAAAACCACCACCCATAGCCACTTTTACGGAGGAGAAGTTTTTCTTAATCCATTGCCCGCAACGCAAACTGGTATATAAATTACCCGGAAATGGAACTGAAATGGCTACCATAGCCGGGTCCAGCTCTTCCATTTTTTCTTTTAAAATCTCTATTAAGACAGTGTCGATATAGGTATATTCATTTTGTAATGCGGCATACAATTCATCAAAGCTATTGGCACTACGCCCCATCCTTTCTGCATAACGGCTAAATCCAAAATTTTCATCCACACATTCCTGGATAAGGTCGCTTAGATCTTCTAGATACATGGTACCCAGTTGCTTGGCCCGGTCAAGTATGCCCATGCTGC
>JBBSUB010000339.1:0-4247 GCA_038235345.1 Chitinophagales bacterium | reverse complement strand
TCTCCAAGCTTATATTGATTAAACTCCCCACTCTCATTCAGACTGGCCTTATTCACGTTTTTGGGAATAGAAGGAGAAGGCGTTAAAAGGATATCTGATTCATTATATAAATCCCAGTATTTCTTTGGCGCATTAAAGGGCAGGTGCGGTTTAAAGAATCCAACTGCCAGGAAAAATGGCTGGTCTTTTTTTCCCAGTTCCTGTAATTTTTTCACAGCAAGTTCTGCGGTCAGTCCATCCGGATAACCTTCGTCATCCACATCTGCCTCTTCATAAGGCTTCACCTGGTTGTTCAGTTTATTCCGGTTTGTACCGTTTGCATAGCCGAAAAATGCATTCCAACCATTGCCCCATTTGCCTGCATCAAAAAGCATTTCATCCCAACTAAAGGGTAACTCTAACTTATTACTCCTCGGAGCTGAATACGGATAAACATACCCGTCTGCCGAATGACTGATCTTACCAATGCCTACTGTATAATAACCGTTTCGCCTAAGATTATCAATGAATGTTTCCGGTTGATTTGTTTTTTGTTTTCCTGAAAGCATTAAAATGGATGCATCATTACTCAGTTCTGCCTTCGTCCGGGGAAGCATGCCTGTAAGAATGCTATTGCGGGATGCTCCACAAGTGGGTACCGTAACATATTGCTTTTTAAAAAGTACACCTTCAGCAGCTAAGGCATCTATATTGGGTGATTTTATAATCGAGTTTCCATAGCAATTCAACTCAGAAGGTCGCAGATCATCCACCATTATAAACAATACATTCGGACGCTTCGCTGTTGATTGGGTAAAAGCCCGATCAGAGATGAATGATAAAATAATGAGCAGTAGTCCGGTGTTGAGCAATTTCATGATACTGTTTTTGGAACTGGTTTACGATCGGTTTGAACACTCAATTGTTTTTTATATTATGGAGGTTAATTTTTTCAACAATGAAACACTGCATTCTTTTTATTTGGCAAAACGAATTATTTTAAATAAGCGAAATCTTCTTCTTTTTTTAATGCCTATAATCCTAGCTGGAATGAAATAGGCTCTCATAAGAAAACATCCCGATAGCGCAATTGAACCTGCATAATAATTAAGGCCTTAACCGTATTATTTCACCGGAACCATTGAAAATATTCTTTCAATTTTATTTCATCCGAAGAAACGCGTATCATTATTAAAAACTTCACCTTAAGCATGAGATATAAGATTTCAGCATATTTATTTCAATACATATAAAGAAAAAATCTCAGTTATTTTGCGGATGGCCTTATAGCCGTTTTTGATTTTTGTTCTTTAAAGTATTCAACAATTTGCCTCTTGGTCATTTTGCAAAGTTTATCACTTAATTCGGCTCTCTGTTCTCGCATATATTTTACTGCATCGAACTTTTTTTCAGTTGTCGTTTTCATAATTTAAAAATTCTCGAGGTGAGCGAATATCTAATAATTTATAACCATTTTTCAAGTTAATAGCGTTGTAGCCTGCTATTCTTGTAATGTTCACAATATGTTTAAAGTTCCAACTTACCAAAAAGTCAGCTTTACAGATAGTTGCTAAAGCAATGTGGAGGCAGTCTGCATAACTTGTTGGCCCTACTACTTTTTCAGTTATATATTCAGTTGCTAAATTTACGGCCTCATCATTTAGCTGTAAAAATTCAGTTTGGTCAGTTTTTATAGACAATACGAATTTTTTTATGCTCTCAGGTGCATGTTCAAGTTCACTCTCAGTTACAGTTGAAAATAAAAGTGTAAATCTTCGTTGATTCAATTTTTCAAATAGAGGAACTGTAAATTGTGCAAATTCAATGTCAAAATATCCGCCAAAAACAGATGTATCTAAGTACAATCTTTGTTTCATGATATAAATTTACAAAACAAATTGATCATTGAGACTTCATTATTAACTAACCTAAATAATCCTTTTTGTTAATTTGTAGATCAATAACGTAAACTATTTTGTTACAATTCAATATCTGTCCAAATGAACTTCCAACGGTTTAGATATTATTTCCCTTGATCTGTTATTTTGAATTAATTATTTCAAACTTCCCATCCAATTTAATATCCTCCGAAGATGCTCCAATCATCACCTTAAAAACTCCGGGCTCAACAACAAAATGCATATCGCGGTTCCAGATTGACAGATCATCCGGCGTTAGAGTAAAAGAAATCGTTTTTGTTTCGCCGGATTTCAGATTTACACGTTCAAAACCACGAAGAACCTTTTCATAAACGGTTATGGTGGAAACCAGTTGATTCATATATAATTGGACCACCTCATCCCCTTCCCTGCTTCCAGTATTTTTCACCTCAAACTGAACAGAAATATTTCCTTGGGAATGCTGCTTTTCCGGAGTGATTTTCAAATTGCTGTAAGCAAAACTTGTATAGCTCAAACCGTAACCAAAAGGATATAATATCCCTTTAAGTCGGGCTGTTTCTCCCTCGTCTGTCTGAGCGCTTGGTTTGCCAGGAAAATTCATGGGTAATTGTCCGACTGACCGGGGAAATGTAAGCGTCAGTTTCCCTCCGGGATTATAATCTCCAAATAAAACATCTGCGACGGCAGTACCACCAAATTCACCCGGATACCAGGCTTCGATGATGCCGGGAACATATTGCTTCACCCAATTAAAACTGATCGGTTGAGCATTGATAAAAACGACAATAACCGGTTTGCCGGTAGCTTGCACCGCCACGATTAGGGCAAGCTGATGGCCGGGCAAGTCAAGAGTCGTTCTGGATTTATTTTCTCCTGCTGTTTTGATACTTCCTCCCATCACCATAATAACTACATCAGAATTCTTAGCTATCGTAACTGCGGAATCCATTTGAGCTTTTTCAAAAGGTGACGGAGGCTGTGGCAACACTTCACTTTCCGGCCAATGTGCATCTACGATTTCGCATCCTTTAGCATATTGAATCTGAATATTTTTCCCCAGCTTATTTTTGATTCCTTCCAAAACGGTAGTTCCTTTTACCCCTTGTGGACCATAATGTGTTCCGACATAGGACGCATCATCTGCATTTGGGCCGATCACGGCAATGGAACGAATATTTTTATCTAAGGGCAGAATGTTTTTGTTTTGTCCGGGCATTGGATCATTTTTCAATAACACAATACTCTCACGGGATGCCTGAAGTGAAACCTTTTTATGTTCCGGATTATTCACTGTTTTTACAGATTCCGCTGCGTCTTTTATATACGGACCGTCAAATAATCCCAACCAGAATTTTACGCGCAATACCGCTTTCACTCTTTCATTTAATGTTTGTTCCGAAACCAGTCCTTCCTTTACCGCCTCACGTAAGGGTAAAATCATTGTTTCCGGAGGACTAAAATTTGTACGCACATCCAACCCTGCATTCACCGCCTGAGCTACGGCGTCTTTACGATCCTTTGCCACATGATGTTTGGTGAATAAATATTCCAAAGCATCCGAGTCAGAAACGATGTAGCCATCAAATCCAAATTCCTGTCTTAGTTTTTGAGTAAGCCAAAAATGACTGCCGATAATCGGAATACCATCATAATCATTATAGGAAGCCATGATCCCTTTAATACCGGCTTCTTTGACTACTTTTTCAAAAGGATATAGCAATAAAGTATACGCTTCCCTCAATGGAATTTGAGGATCAGTCCGCGCCATTCCTTCGCGTGCGCCAAAGTTGGCACTGTACAATGCATAGTGCTTTGCAGTAGATACAATTGTATTATCCTGCTGCATTCCTTTTGTCATTTCTATTCCCAGGCGGGCTACGAGATAAGGAGATTCACCATAGGATTCCTCCAGCCTGCCCCATCGCTGATCACGGGCTACATCCAGAATGGGCGCATACACATTTGTATACCCCATTGCCCGCGCTTCTTTTCCGGTTATTTGTCCGATTTTATAGATCAATTCTTTATTCCAGGTATTTCCCAATCCCAGTTGTGTTGGAAAATCTGTTGTGCCATAGGCCTCCACACCACGGATACCCTCATTCGTAAAATCCACCGGTATCCCTAACCTTGTATCCTCAATGAAAAATGCCTGCGTGGTATTCATCGCCCACACATGTTTTTTAATGTCTTTAATAATATCAAGATCAGGAGTAGGTTGTCCCCATCCGATAAAACCGTTCAGGTGTTCATCAATATTGGCAATACCATCTTTCCAGATCTTATTTTTCCATTCGGGTGTAGGAAGTGAATCCTTTAAAACCCGGTGATAGCCATATAAAGTAGCTAATTGGTTTGTTTTTTCTT
>JBBSUB010000338.1:0-4272 GCA_038235345.1 Chitinophagales bacterium | reverse complement strand
CATCCATCATAAATCCAATCAAAAACAAGTCCTGTGGTGGCTGCATAAATCCAATGAAAAAGTGCATCTTTAAAAACAGCTTTTGGTTCTTGTTTATACACAGGCGGCGACACTTTCAGAACCGGCAATACAATAAGTTCCGCGCACCAGATGGTTGCAAAATGTACAGAAATTGCCTCCAGGCCTCTTAAACCGGAAAGGCTGATCAACCCGCGAATCATACCAATATCGATTCCATATAAAAAATGGACTTTGTTTGAAACGGAGATGCTTTTACTCTCTGTTACGGGTTTTACATCCATCAATTCCCGAAGTGCTTTTACCGGAACTTCACTTGGTTTGCGCCCTGTCCTTTTCATGTCTGTTCTTTGTGCGATTGTCATGGCTATTGTACCGGCTAAACCCGCCAGAAGACCAACTCCAAGAGCGGTTCCTACTTTTTTTAACGGGTTTTTATTTTTATTTTTTTTCATGGTATTTTCTTTGAAACAGAGCTGTTTTAATTTGGTGGTTACTTTTTATTCTCTTCATAAATTTTCCGAAAATCCTCCTCAAGAATTTTTTTATCCTGTTCATACTGTTCCCTCGTTATTTCGCCTTTTGCAAATCGCTTTCGTAAAATATCGTAGGACGTATCCCTGTCTCTTTCACGACCATAGCGGACAAATCTCATAAATATCCAGGCAATAAAAAGGAGCCATATGATCCACCAGATAAGGTGCATCCCCCAAATATGGTAACCGTCATAAAATCGAAACATGGGTATAATTTTTTAACGTGATTTTTATTCCTTTCAATAAAATATTTTTTCCCCTTTCTTTTGTTTCTTCTTCGCGGTAAAATAATAAATTCCAATAATTGCTACAACGGATAAAAGTGCAACACTCCGTTTAATCGTGAGAGCTGTTGACCTTAATTTCATTCCATCGATGTATTTTCTTTCCGGATAATCCAGTGCTGAACTTTCTGATTCTCCGTTTTCATGCAAGGCCATTTGCAACACCTGCGCTGTATGCAATCCCTCTCTGTTCGTTAACTGTTCTATTTGTTCGCGGCAACTAAAACCATCGGCGATAATGAGTGTTTTCTTATCCGCCTTTCTTACAGCCGGCAAGAGAACCCTTTCACCGGCTTTGACAGAAACTTCATACTTATCCCCTTTTTCGTACCCAAAATATCCCGCCATACCGCAACAACCCGAATCAAGCACATCGTAATCCATTTCCATATCCTGAAATATTTTTTCTTCACTACGCATCTTCATAATGGCCTTTTGATGGCAATGGCCTTGAACAATAGCTTTCCTTTTTAAGATCGGAGCCTTGTAATTCTCTGCATGTTTATCTAAAAATTCAGCCAGGGTGAAGGTTTGTTTTTTCAATCGTTTCGCGTCTTCATTTGCCGGAAGTAAATCACACATTTCGTCCCGGAAAACTGCGACACAACTGGGCTCCAAACCAACAAGTGGTGTGCCGCTCCGGATCTCATCGCGCAGTACATCTAATATTTGAAGCAGCATCTTTTTTGCCGTATCCAGCATTCCAAAATCGTATAAAGGACGACCGCAACAAACGGTTCTCCGGGAAATAATCACCTGGTAACCTGCCGCTTCCAAAACATCCAATCCGGCGACAAGCGTTTCCGGTTTAAAAAAGTTATTAAATGTATCCAGCCATAAAATGACTTTAGGTTTGTCTTGATTATTTGAAGGCTTATTTTGAAACCAATTACGAAAAGTTTGTTGCGCAAATTTTGGGATTTGTCTTTTCTGCGTTACGCCTGCCAATGCCTTTGATACATAGCTAAATCCCGGTGTTTGGGTAAAGAAATTAACCAGTCCCGGCGCAAGAGAAGCAAGCCGTGACCACCAATAAATCCAGCCAAATGCATAGGCGTTACGAGGTCTTAATTTCCCTTCGTAATAGTGAGATAAAAATTCTGATTTTAAGGTGGCCATATCCACATTAACCGGGCAATCACCTTTACAACCCTTACAGGCAAGGCATAGATCAAGCGATTTTTTGACATCTTCATCCTTCCAGCCACCCTGAACGACATCGCCCTGAAGCATTTCAAAAAGCATGTGCGCTCTTCCTCTTGTACTATCTTTTTCCTCTCTTGTCACCATATAGCTTGGGCACATGGTCCCACCTTCGTGCCGGCGACAATTTCCAACTCCTACGCAACGTAGAACGGCGCGCGAAAAACTCCCTTTGTTATCGTCATTTAAATAATGAAAATGCGTTTTAGGCGCGGGGGGATTATAGGCCGTTCCCAGCCGGAAATTAGAAAGCTGCCCGTATGTATCCAGAATTTTTCCCGGATTCATCAGCCATTGCGGATCCCAGATTGATTTAAATTCATGAAAAGCCTGCATAATCTTTTCGCCAAACATAATTTCCAGGAGATCACCTCTTGTCTGTCCATCACCGTGCTCACCTGACAGGGAGCCGCCGTAGCTAACCACCAAATGCGATGCTTCAACTGTGAAGTTTTTATAGTTTTGAATTCCTTCTTCTGTTTCAAGGTCAAACCCAACACGGCAATGGATGCATCCCTGCCCAAAATGACCATAAAGAGATGGATGATATCCAAATTTTGAAAACAGAGCCCTAAGATCTTTTAAATACGATCCCACCTTTTCCGGCGGAACAGCAGAGTCTTCCCAGCCGGGCGCTCCATCAGGTTCACCGGGTACAAAAGCCGTAGCTCCCAGGCCGGATTCCCTTATTTCCCAGAGTAATTTTTCCTGGGCGGGATCATCAAACAAACTCATATTTGGAGCATCCTTTTCTTTCTTTAATTCCTCCATTAACCCTTTGCATTTATTATCGGAATCTGTTTTATCCTTGCCGCCAAATTCTACTAAAAGCCAACCATTTCCTTTTGGCAATAATGGAAGATCATCCAGGTTCAACCCTTTCTTTTTCATGAACTGAATCAACAAATCATCAAAACCTTCCAAACCGATGGGCTCATGTTTCATGATGCCGGGGCAGGCGCTACCGGCGGCGTAAATATCCGGGTAACCAAGCACGACAAGAGAACGCGCTCCAGGATCAGGCATCAATTTCATATTTGCCTGTAGAATAACGACGCACGTTCCTTCAGATCCTACCAAAGCCTGGGCTACATTGAATCCGTTTTCAGGAAGTAGGGATGGAAGATCATAGCCGGATACCCGGCGGGGAATATTTGGAAATTTCTGCCGGATCTCATCGCCATATTTATCCCGCAGATTTTTTAGTTTATGATAGATCTCTCCTCTTCTGCCGCCACCATTGATAATATTATCCAGTTCCTCTTCCGAGGTGGGACCAACTTTCATTTTTAATCCATCATAGGTGAGTACTGTGAGAGATTCCGTATTATCCGACATGCGTGCTCCGTAACCATAAAATTGCGACATGATAGAGTGCACGCCACAGGAATTATTTCCCAACATACCGCCGATAGCACAGTGACTATGTGTAGCAGGATCCGGACCGAAGGTTAACTGCGCCTCTTTACTGGTGGTTCCCCGCATTTCATCCAATACAATTCCGGGCTGCACCAAAACTGTTTTTTTCTCTTTATCAATGTGCAATATTTTATTGTAGTATTTGGTCATATCCATTACCACGGCTACATTACAGCACGCACCTGTAAGACTTGTGCCACCGCCACGGGATAAGAGTGGTGCTTTGTATTTTCGGCAGATCGATACTGTATGAATGATATCCTCTTCACTTTTTGGTAAAACAACACCCAGGGGCACCTGGCGGTAATTGGATGCATCCGTTGCATATAAGGCTTTACTCCCTTCGTCAAAACGCACTTCTCCCTCAAGAATCGAAGTCAATTCTGCTTCCAAAGCAGCCACATCAACATTGGTCGAAAACTTTGTCTCATATCGGAGATCTAAGGTATCTGTTGCTGTTGCCATAGTATTTAATTTTTACGTTAGCACTCAAGGGCAATTAACTGGTAATTCTTTTTTTAAAATTTTTTCAGCTATTCACTGAAAGACTTTCAAACCTTATATTTTTCTGCATCTTTATATTTAAATTCAAATCCGAATCCCGGCCTGCTCATATCTGCCTGCAGAGCACCATTTACCGGTTGAGATATTCCATCAAACAACATTTCTTCTATGCGTACATGATCATAAAAATATTCGGCGGTAAAAAAAGACGGCAATGATAATGCCGGCTGCAGATGCAGACTTGGAGCGCAATGAGAAGAAAATGGCAACTGATGGGCCTCACAAACATTTCCGGCTTTTAGAAAAGT
>JBBSUB010000337.1:0-4276 GCA_038235345.1 Chitinophagales bacterium | reverse complement strand
TCCAATTAAAATGTCAAAGTCATCAATCATAAATCCTTTTCTTCGCAGCTTTGCTTTTTCAAATGCATAAATGTCCAGGCAGTTATAAATTGGAATAACAGCAAGTTTAGGAATGAATGCTTCAACAATTGGTCGCATTTTTTCGGGTGTCTTGCTGTTTTCAACTCCGTATTTTAATTCGGCAACAGTCATTTCCGAATAAAACAATTTTCTTGACCCACTTCAATAATTTTCTTATTCAGCTCAAAGAGGCCTTTAATAAAATAGATGCAAATGTTCGTGTCTAAAAGGTATTTTTTCAAAGCGCTTCAATATTACGATTTGAAACTCTGGATGAGCGAATTTCTGCTATAATTTCATCCGCAGTATCTTCTGATTTATATGCTCCAAAAAGAGATTCCAGGGATGTAGTAGTGTCGATTTCCTCAGATTTCAAAGATTGAGAAAGTTGGGAAATAAGGTCAAGTTTGCTATCCGCATTAAGATTCTTTAGAACGCCGAAATAATAATCAGCAGTACTTTTATTTTTAGCAGGAGAACTCATTATTTTTGTTTTATCAAATTTACAAATTTTTGAACAACTCAAACTCTAACTATCACGTGTTGTCTTCGTTGCTTAAAACTACACATTCTTCCCCACACAAAAAAGGCACGAAACCCAATCAGTTCCGTGCCTTTCCTATCATTATTAAAAGAAATCTATTTAGATGGTTCCAATGCTTCTTTCAGTCTGTCTGATACATCCTGTAAATGAAGTTTTGAAGCTGGGTCTGTTGTTTTTGGTAATGCAGTACGGATATCCGCAAGCAGGCCTCTAACGTGTCCTTTTACGATGGATAAATGATCCATTGCATTGATGTTCGGACCGGCAGAACCACCAAAGGCAGCAGCCATAGCACCGGCGGCACCCTGGTTAGAAGGTTTCAAAATAGCGATCATTTTTTCAGCATACATCTTTTGAAGATTACGTCTGTAAATATCGATTGACTTTCCGGTTTTTAATTCGCTGAAAATTCCGGATTTAAGGTCATTGAAAAGTTCCGTAGCTGTGTATGCCTGGGCTGGTGAATACGCTTCAAAATCCAATAATTTGGAAATTGTTGATGTACTGATCAACCTGGACAATTGCGCGTTCTGAAGGGAAGCAATTGTTTTCATATCACCTGTTCCGATGAAAGAATAAAGCTTTTTATCCATCAACCAGGTAGGTGTTGTAAATAACTGCGCCTGTAAGAAACGAACGGCCTCTTTTTGTTTTGCTTTTGGTACAAAAGAAATGATAGGTGTTGCCTGCTCAACCATGCTTGGCGTGGTATAGATACCAGCAATGTTTTTCGTAACATGGCCCATATAGCGTCCAAACTGCCCAACTACTTGTCCGTAGATTGTGGTTGCATTTGTATATCCTTCATCCGGCGTTTTTGTCCACTCCATGATATTTGGCATAATTCTTTTCAGATTCTTAATACCATAAGCACTTGCGGTCATGGAATTATCACCTAAATCTTCGTTCTGATTGCGCGGATCGTTCGGATCTGATTCTGTTCCGAAAATCAATCTTGGATTTTTTGCAAGACGATCGCTGACCAATTTATTCAGGTAAGGTGTTTCTTCTTTTGCAGTTTTAAACTGCGGCAACCAGCGATAAGCCCACTCAATCGCCCACTTGTCATATTCACCAATGTGCGGGAACATACCGGCATCTCCTACTTTATCTTCCGGCTGCGCTACGTAGTTAAAACGTGCATAGTCCATGATAGAGGCAGTGTGGCCATTTTCTTTCAACCATTTTGCATCTCTTAATTTTTCTACCGGTGTAGCGGCAGAAGAACCGAAATTATGACGAAGACCAAGTGTATGTCCCACTTCATGCGAAGAAACAAAACGGATCAATTGGCCCATTAAGGCATCATCAAAGATCATTTTACGTGCTCTTGGGTCAGACGGTGCTCCCTGTATGAAATACCAATTCTGTAATAGTTCCATTACATTATGGTACCAGTTAATATGCGTTTCAAGAATTTGTCCGCTGCGTGGATCGTTTGTGTGCGGGCCACTTGCATTTGCAACAGAAGAGGGTTTGTAAACGATGGCGGAATTCCGTGCATCGTCAATGCTCCAGGTAGGATCGTTCTTAGGAGCTTCTTTTGCAATGATGGCATTTTTAAATCCGGCCTGCTCAAAGGCCACCTGCCAGTCATTTACACCCTGGATTAAAAATGGAACCCATTTTTTAGGCGTTGCAGGATCAATATAATAAATGATCGGGTTGGCTGGTTCTACCAGTTCCCCTTTCAGGTATTTTTGTACATCTTCCGGCTTTGGCACAAGCTTCCAGCGTGTAGCCATGATAATTCTTTTTACACCTTGTGGATTTGCATCAAAATCAGTATTACCTGTCGCAAAATAACCTACACGCGGATCAAAATAGCGTGGCTGCATCGGCACTTTCGGTAATAATACCAGAGAACTATTCAGCTCATACGTAGCCGGTGCTGAACTTCCAGCCATCATCGGATTCCCTCCGGGTATTGGAGGTGGAGATTTCATATACGTTTTCAAGGTACGAATCTCTATATTCATCGGAAATGCCTTCAATTCCTGGATGTATGATCTGTCCTTTAACTGCGCTGTTAAGTTTAATGATCTTTTTACACGGCCATCAAAAAAGAGAATGTCATTATCTCCGTCGATATATTCTGTTACGTCAAAAACGACTGAAGAATCTTTTGCAAAAGCAGCGATCGCAAAGGAGGCTTCCAATGGTTGTATATTAGAATTCATCAAAGCACGATACATACCGTCAGCAGTCGTATCCGTGGAGATTTCAGCATGCGAAATACTTCTTAAGAATACTTTATTATTTGGTCCCTTTTCAAATTGAATAACGCTTTTCCCAATTTCATCTCCACCATATCCCATCATACCAGCTTTTGTACCGGCAGCACCTTTCGCCATCCTGTTTACAACAAGAATATCCCGGTTCAGAATGGAGTCATTGATTTCAAAATAATATTTATCTTCTACTTTATGCACCTTAAAAAAGCCGGTGGCAGAAATTGCTTTCTTCGTGATCACCTTGTCATAAGCCAGTGGCTCACCTTTTTTCATGGGAGGCATTTGCCTCTTTGTGGTATCCATGGCAGTCGTGTCTTTGACCGGAGCATTTCCCGGCAGTTTCTTTTGCGCGGCACAACTCATTGTTACCAACGCAGTTGAAAGCGCTAAAACGGAAAGTTTTACATTTTTCATTTTTATGTTTGTTTTAAGTCTGATTGTTTGCTGTTTTGGTTGCAGTTTATATACGTGCCGTATGGATTCCGGTCAATAATCTATGTGAAAAAACGATTTTTTTGAACACCAATTTAATAATATTGATGGACGGCGAATCTTTTTTTTATTTCATAAAAAGGGAGTGCATAACACACTCCCCTTCTATATCTTATATTCCGGATTCAGTGAATCGGGATCAATTAATATCCAAATAATTCTTCCAGCGTAATCGTTTGAACTTCGCCCATTTTTGCCAGGTCATCCATCTTCACTTTGTCTTTGGAAGCCACGACACAATAGGTGTATGCTTTATGCGCTAAATCGGACTGATGGAATTTTTTGATATCATTAAATGTGATCTTATCTGCTTTTGAATACAGCTCTTTTCTTTCATCACCCTGGTAACCCATTTTGAGGCCGCCGAGGTAATTGAAAATGATCCCGTCTTTTACGATCCGTTCTGTTTCAATATCTTTTTTAACTGCATCTACAGCTAGTTTATACGCCATATCTGATTCCGGCAAATCATTCAACAATTCGTTCATTGCTCCAACAGCTTCGTTCATCTTATCTGCCTGGCTACCGACGTAGGCCATGGCTGTAAACGGATCTTCCTTTTTAGAAGGAGACATATATCTCGCACTTGTTGAATAAGCAAGCGCTTTGGATTCGCGGATTGTCTGGAAAACAATGCTTCCCATTCCACCGCCAAAATAATTATTGAAGATACTGACCGTTGCTTCCTGGGATGCATCAAATGGTTTGATATTTCTGATCCAGAAAACTTCACTTTGTACCATATCGTAATCAGCAAACAAAACTCTGTTCTTATCCTGTTTTGTGTAGGCAAAGGTCTTTTTCTCCGGTGCTTTTGTAAAGGCAGAAGGCAATGAATGCTTCTTTGTAATTGTCTGTACAAACTGATCCATTGATTTAGGTCCATAATAAATAATGGTATGCTCGTAATTCATCAGGTTGTGCAATTGATTGACAAGATCAGCCG
>JBBSUB010000336.1:0-4367 GCA_038235345.1 Chitinophagales bacterium | reverse complement strand
ACCTGTCATAAATATGCATAACTCAAGCAGTGCCACACCGATGATTTCTCCAATTGCGACCACTACTTATTATGTGAATATTACCGATGCGGCATTTTGTATTTACCAGGATTCCGTGAAAATCTCTGTCCGTAAACCGGCAGTATTTTCCATCTCTCCAAATAGTTCTGTTTGCATGAATACACCTTTTGAGTTAACCGCTTCCGGCGGCAATTCCTATTCGTGGAGCCCGGCAATTAATTTAAACAATCCAAATATTGCCACCCCCCGCGCTACCGTAAACACCACCACAACCTATTCTGTTCTTATAAGAGAAAATATCTGTAATGAATCAGCTACCTTAACCACTACGCTTACTTCCCTACCCTTACCAGTAATAAATGCATCCAAATCCAATGATCTTAATTGTTCCTTTCCGGCAAGTACCTTAAGTGCCACCGGAGCGCAAACGTATACCTGGTCACCGGTAAGCGGACTGACTAATCCGAACATTTTAAATCCAATAGCTACACCAGCCGTTACAACCAGTTACATGGTCACAGGAAAAGACGCGAATGGATGCACGAATCAAGATGAAATTACCATTAAAGTTGCTCCGGGGACCGATGTGATCTATGAATTACCTAATTCTTTCACACCAAATGGAGATGGATTAAATGATTGTTTTGGAGTTTCTAAATGGGGTGCCATGCAAAACCTGGAATTGGCTGTTTACAACCGCCTTGGACAAAGAGTTTTTTACACCAATGATGCTTCAAAATGCTGGGATGGAAAACTAAACGGACAACCACAAAAATCAGATGTATTCGTTTACACCATCAAAGCTAAAACAGCTTGTGGATTGATAAACAAGAAGGGAACCATTTTGTTGTTGAGGTAGGTTTCAGGTAGCAGGTATCTGATTATTAGATAAATTACTCCGGCATAAAAGATATTTGACTCAGCAACGAATCTATTTCAGATTGTTAGAGTTATTTTTATACAGCAGTAATCAATAAATAAAATGATGCCTGCTTATTCTGTATAAATTTGACACCTTCTAATATTATTGATGTTGCATAAAAACATTCAAAAACCTAACGTAAGAAATCTGCTATTCTTATTATTTTTCTTTCTCTTAATGGGTTGCAAGGGTTATAAGGATTATAAGAAAAACAGTACTCACCAGGAGGTTTCTGACACCAGTATTAAAAATGGAGCGTTACTGGCAGCTTCCTTTTGCCAATCCTGTCATTTACTTCCTGACCCTTCCATACTGGACACAAAAACCTGGGAAAACGGCGTGTTGCCACACATGGGACCCCTCCTTGGCATCTTTGAATATAATTACGTCAAATACCCGAACAACAGGAATGATGTCGATTTGCCCCGGAATTTTTATCCCTCTAAACCTTTATTAAATGATGCACAATGGCAAAATATTATAGATTATTACACGGCTCTTTCACCTGACTCCTTACCACCTCAAAACAGATCTGATTCTATACAAAAACATTTACAGTTATTCTCTATAGAAACCCCTGATTTCAAGTATGCGAATCCTACCACATGTTTAATCAAAATAGACACAACCGTCTTCCCACACCAGCTCTGGACGGCCGATATTTTAAAAAAAGGTCTCTATCGCTATAGTAAAGAATTAAATCTTCTGGATTCAATTTCTACCCTGGGACCGATAGTGGATTTATCTATTCTACAGAATAACCTGGTTGCCTGTGATATAGGCATTCTTAATCCGACGAATGGAAAATTTGGCAGTGCCCAGATCATCAAAAATAATCCCTTACAAGGAATTCGTCTTGATTCCATTTTAATGGATAAGCTGGCCCGGCCAGTCCAAATCACCGCCGGCGATTTAAATAATGATGGAAAAACCGACTATTTGGTTTGCGAATTCGGTTATTTAACCGGCGCTTTATCCTGGCTGGAAAACATTGGTAATAATAAATTTAAGAGACACGTATTATCGGAAATGCCTGGTGCGATAAAAGCATATATTACCGATTACAACCAGGACGGGCTTCCAGACCTATGGGTTTTATTTGCCCAGGCGGAAGAAGGAATTTACTTGTTTACAAATAAAGGAAATGGCCAGTTTGATCAACAGGCAATTTTGCGTTTTCCACCGTCCAATGGTTCTACCTATTTTGAATTGGTCGATTTTAATAAAGATGGTTTCCCGGATATTCTTTACACCTGCGGAGATAACGGAGACTTTTCCCAGGTATTGAAGCCCTACCATGGAGTTTATATCTATTTGAATGACACTAAGAATCGTTTCACACAGACATATTTTTTTCCACTTAACGGATGTTACAAGGCAATGGCACGAGATTTTGATGGAGACGGTGATCTTGATATAGCGACCATTTCATTTTTTGCCAATTTCTCCCGCCAACCTGAGGAAGGCTTTGTCTATTTGGAAAATGAAGGCCAATTAAAATTTAAACCTTTTTCTTCTCCGGAATTACAGGTTGGAAGATGGTTTACGATGGATACAGGCGATCTGGATGGCGATGGGAAAATAGATATTGTGTTAGGAAATTGTTCCTTCGGGCCAACCATCGAGCGTTCTGATTTTAATTGGAAAAAGGGACCGCCCTTTATCGTTCTGAAGAATCGCGGAAAGTAGAAAATGAATATTCCATGTTTTGAACACTGAAAGGAATATTTCCCTGGGGAGAATATGGAATAGCTCAATTATCTTGGTGATATAGGACTTCCATTTCAGGTACTTGATGAGGCAAGGTCAGAACAGGTTGAATGGTTCGTACCAAACTTCAAACTGTTGACTAAAATAACAACCTCAAACTATACTCCTATTCTAACCTTATTTTTCTTTGCAAATGGATTACTTTATTTTTGCGGCAATCCGGCACTAAGCAGATAATGAGTCTTTTATTTGTTCTGTGCTTTATACACACTCTTATAAATTTTTATGCAACTTCAACCACTTACGGCTATTTCACCTATTGACGGACGTTATCGTAATCAACTTCAATTTCTGGATGAATATTTTTCTGAATTCGCACTGATAAAATACCGTGTAAAAGTGGAAGTGGAGTATTTTCTTTTCCTGGCTGAAAAGAAGTTCTTTAAAATAACTCCTGTCTTAAAAAAGCAACTTTTAAGTGTTGCAGAAAATTTCTCCCTGGCGGACGCAGAGAAAATTAAGTCTACAGAAAAAATCACCAATCATGATGTAAAGGCTGTAGAGTATTTTTTAAAAGAAAAATTAAAAGCAGCAGGTGGAGAAGAATTATTGGAGTGGATCCATTTTGGTCTGACCTCCCAGGATATAAACAACACAGCAGTTCCCATGATGTGGAAAAATGCATTGGAGCATGAATATTTACCGATGGTGATAAACCTGCAGCAGGAAATATTACAACTTGCAAAAACATGGGAGAAAATCCCTATGCTGGCTAAAACACACGGTCAGCCTGCATCTCCGACTGTCTTAGGAAAAGAAATGATGGTGTTTGCTGAAAGGATTGAAAATCAAATTCAGCAGTTTAGCTATATCCCTTTCACAGGAAAATTCGGGGGTGCTACGGGAAATTTTAACGCGCATTTTGTCGCGTATCCAAAAGCCGATTGGACTGATTTTGCCAATCAGTTCCTGGAAAAAAAACTGGGTTTGCAACGTCAGCAATACACGACTCAAATTGAGCATTACGATATGCTTGCAGCTCATTTCGATAATATCAAACGCATTAATACTATCCTCATTGATTTTTGTCGCGATATCTGGTCCTATGTCAGCATGGATTATTTTAAACAAAAAACGAAGGCTGGCGAAATTGGCAGCAGCGCGATGCCGCATAAAGTAAACCCGATCGATTTTGAAAACGCGGAAGGAAACCTGGGTATCGCCAATGCTATACTGGAGCATCTTTCTGCCAAACTTCCTATTTCAAGGCTACAAAGAGATTTAACGGATTCTACCGTGATCCGCAATATCGGCGTACCAATAGCACACACAGCATTATCCATATTATCTATCCAGAAAGGTATTTCAAAACTGATTCTGAATGAAGATAAAATCAAACAAGACCTCGAAAATAATTGGGTGGTGATTGCTGAAGCAATTCAAACTGTTTTAAGAAGAGAAAATTACCCACAACCTTATGAAGCGCTGAAAGATCTGACAAGAGGGAAGGCATCCATTGACCAGAAAACAATTCACAATTTTATTGATACACTGAAGATTTCTGCAAAATTGAAGAAGGAGTTGAAAGAAATTTCTCCGTTTAATTTTACGGGGGTGTATAGCTAGGGATGCCAGTTTGTAGTTTGTAGTATCCCGGCAAGCCGCCGCCTGTGTTTTGAGAAAAATAACTATTTATTAAACAGTGGATGGAGTT
>JBBSUB010000335.1:0-4387 GCA_038235345.1 Chitinophagales bacterium | reverse complement strand
GTTGTAGAAAGGGTTGATGTTTTCACGGGAGAAGTATTAGAGAAATTAGCGCCAAAAAGTACCCATTATACATTTGAAATTCCGTCCAGGGTTTTGATGTTTAATCCGAATATGGAAAAGAATTTTAAATAAGGTTTTCAGGCTTTGAAAAGTTGATGGTTAGAAACATGTTTATCCTCAAATAAAATTATAATTAGGAATGATAAAATATAAAAAAATAGCATTGATTGTGCTTGGTTGTTTTTTCTTTGCCGGTGTGAATGCCCAGGGAAAATATACCATTAACGGCACGATTTCCGGACCGGCAAATGGAATGAAAGTTTACCTGGTAAAAGAATCCTGGCCCGAAATAAAAATCGTGGATAGTACCGTTATTCAGAAAAATAATTTTCAATTTAAAGGTGGTGTAACAGTTCCGTCTCTCTTTTCGATTCGAATTGATAAAACGCTTAAAGGTGAAAAGAGCAGCGAAAGGAATTGGCTAAGCAGCAGGTTCTACCTGGAAAACTCTACCATTTCATACAGCGGCCATGTGGATAGTCTGCCTCCTTTTTATTATAGTTACAAAAACAGACCTGTTCCTCCTGTCATTAAAGGTTCTGCTACGCAAGATGAATTAGTAAGCTTTAATGAAAGCAGGTCTTCCTGGTCCAGGGAATTGGCTGCAACGAATAAGGAATACCTGGAGAAATACCATCAGCCTGCCATGGAAGGAAAATTCAATGACCAAATAGGTCTTGAATTAGGTGGAAAAGTGAATGAGTTAAGCGAAAAATTAGATCAACAAAAATGGAAGTATATAAAAGATAATCCGAAATCCGTCATAGCATATGATCAGGCTTCTTATTATTTGAATGATATGTTCATCAGCCTGACAATTCCTCAAATTGATGAATTAGTAAAAAATGTGCGCAAAGGATGGAGCGGCACTCCTCAAATGGCAGCCCTTGAGAAAGCAGCAGCGAAAGCAAAAACGGTTGCCCTGGGAACAAAATACAAAGATTTTGAATTGACGACGAATGAAGGAAATAAAGTGATGTTATCGAAGTACATCCCTAAAGGAAAAATCGTAATGCTGGAGTTTTGGGCTTCCTGGTGTGGTCCTTGTCGTGCGGAAATACCTCATTTAAGAGAATTAAATGAAACGCGCTCCGATCAGTTTAGCATTGTGAGCATCTCCCTGGATGAAAATGAGAAAGATTGGCGTAAAGCAATGGCAGATGAAAAAATGACCTGGACGCAATTGGTAGATTTTAAAGGTTTCGAAGGCGAAATTGCGCAGGCTTATAACATCCTGGGTATTCCACATAGTATTTTGTTGGATGAGGAAGGAAGAGTGATTGAAATTGGTTTACGCGGAGCATTCCTGGATATTGAATTGAATAAGTTGAAGAAATCCTAGCCTACGCTTTTGGAAGGCTGTTTATAGAAGATTGATTTTTCAGCTTTCGACTAAAATAAATAAAAATACTATTAACAACAGCCCTGCATTTTTGTAGGGCTGTTGCCATTAAATAAACCACATCAATACTGAGTTTGATTTTGTATGAGTGGAGGGAATGTTTTATTGGAAAAATTCGAAGTAAACAGTAGGATTGCAAATGATCCGTTTTTTGAGACAGCTATTTTATCTTTGATCTAAATAAAATGCATAAAAATATTGGTCATTGAAGTTAGGGTACGCCTTTTTGTAGAGGATTATTTATTTTAACAGGAAGTTGAAGAAACGCAATACCTGGAAAGTGCTCTTTCGTCATAAATTGGATTTAGAATATCTTGCAACAATCACGAACAACAACTAAAGGAATAAAAATTATTATCAGCAAAAATGAATAGTAGTCAAAATATCTTAACTACCTCCAATAAAATTATCGCGATTGATTTTGATGGCACTATCGTAGAACATAAATATCCTGAAATTGGGCCTGAAATGTTATTTGCTTTTGCCACCATTCGCGAACTTCAAAAACGGGGACATACATTAATTCTATGGACCTACCGTCATGGGGAATATATGGATGCAGCAGTTAATTATTGCCTTGAAAATGGTCTTGAGTTTTACGCAGTGAATGAAAATTATCCCGGTGAAACAAAGGAAGAAATGGGAAGCCGCAAAATTTACGCAGATGTGTATATTGATGACAGGAACCTTGGCGGATTTCCCGGTTGGACAAATGTCTGGCAGCAATTGCATCCGGAGGGGGGAGATTTTCGGCATCAGCTCACAGATGAACTGGCTCATTATAATTATAAGCCTGAAAAGAAGAATTGGTTCGCTGCGCTGATGAATAAACTTGGCCTGGGAAGTTAATAGCTGGATAGGAAATGGAAGAATTTACCTTGAATTCAGATGTACAGGCACTGATATTTTAGTATAAAAAGAGGCCTTTTATTAATTCTTTTTGTGCTTAGAAACTTTTGTTTAGATTTGCGCTCCTTTTGACAATAAACGGAGAGTTGTCCGAGTGGCTGAAGGAGCACGCTTGGAAAGCGTGTATACTCGCAAGGGTATCTAGGGTTCGAATCCCTAACTCTCCGCACAATGGATGTTACATTCTTAAAAAGCCCGCAAATAATACGTTTGCGGGTTTTTTAATTTGAAGAGGATGATTTTCATTTCTGTAGTTTCAGTGAAGTTTTGCTCCATGCTTCTACTATCCGATAAAAATATTTCATGATTCATTTAACATCAATGAAATGGATCATAAAAGAATTATATTTAACCTTCTTGTTCTTTTTAATGATTTAAACAAAAAATGATGCAAACACCGGATAGTGACATACTCATTTATGAAAATATTGAAGGAGAAATCAAAATAGATGTTCGCCTGGAAGATGAAACCGTTTAGCTCACACAAGATCAAATGGCCACGTTATTTGGAAAGGGTAGAAGTACAATTACAGAACATATTGGAAATGTTTTTAAAGAAGGGGAATTGGATGGGGATGCAACATGTCGGAAATTCCGACAAGTTCGTTTGGAAGGAGGAAGAGAAATTAGGAGAAATATCGATTATTACAATCTTGATGTCATCATATCTGTTGGTTACCGTGTAAAATCACAGCAGGGTACACAGTTCCGTATATGGGCCACACAAAGATTACGGGAATACATCATTAAAGGATTCAGCCTAAATGATGAAAGATTTAAGGCTCACGGTGCCTGCTTAAGGCTCATAGCTCAATGCTCACAGCTCAAGGCTCACGGCTCACAGCTCACGGCTCACAGCTTCTTCATTCTTTTAACTCCCATGAAATACTCCTCTGCCTATAAAACTGTTTAATACCTTTAAGCAAAAAACAAATGGATACCATCTCAAATCAAAGAAGGGTTCAAGGTATTTTTATTTGGAGAATAGCGGCTTTACATACCATTGCATATTTTATCGCCGGACTTTTTTCTGTACTTCTTATGAATTATAGCGAGGAGTTTGGATCAGAAACCATGGCGAACATAATGCTGCCGGTGGATCATTGGCAAGTCGCCATCGGGCTTGGATTGCAACCAATCAGGGGCATGATCATTGGATTGGTTTTGCTTCCATTTAGAAGTATCATCCTCGCAGATAAGGGATGGATCAAACTTGCGGTTTTAATTTTGGGATTATCTTATTTATCAACGATTGGCCCCACCGTTGGCTCTTTCGATGGGTATATCTTTACGAAAGTTGAGTTGAAATATCATTTGCTGGGGATTCCTGAAACGCTGATTTATATTTTACTTTTTACATCACTGATTTCTTTTTGGTATAAATATCCCTGGAGAGGAGTAAATTTTATGTTCTCGATTTTTGTCGGTTTCATTATATTAATGAGTTTGCTTGGTTTTTTTGATCGATTGGGCTTGATAAATGGAAGATAGGTGGAAGTTGTAGGTCTTGGGATGAAATGGAATATACTAACATCACAACTGCGCTATAATTTATCCGCTTATTATTCTTTCTTCTGGATTTTAAAGTATATTTAATAATTCATAACTCACTGTCAATAAATGCCCAATCGTTCCAATAAAATTTTAGATCGTACTGATGCACTTAGCAGGTTGTCGTCTCAGAAGAATTGGGATATCATTGTTATCGGGGGAGGCGCTACAGGTTTGGGTGTAGCGGTAGATGCTGCCAGCCGCGGATATGACACACTTTTATTAGAGCAGGCAGATTTTGCCAAGGGAACATCCAGCCGTAGTACCAAATTGGTTCATGGAGGTGTACGTTACCTTGCCCAGGGAAAGATCGGGTTAGTGTTTGGAGCGCTTCGGGAAAGAGGAATTCTATTAAAAAATGCTGCTCATATTGTGAAGAAGCAGGAGTTTATTATTCCTTGTTATAATCAATGGCAAAAATGGAAATATCTGACAGGATTAAAAATCTATGACTGGCTTTCCGGT
>JBBSUB010000334.1:0-4389 GCA_038235345.1 Chitinophagales bacterium | reverse complement strand
CTGGTTCAATACATATCCGGCGTTAGAATGAACGACGCATTCTTACAAAAATTGAAATCGGAAAATCCTTCTATGCTTTTGATTGCTGATGGCACACAATTTACCGGTACGACGAATTTTAATTTTTCCGCATCGGGCTTGGATGCACTTTTAGGAAGTGGCTATAAATGGCTGCTGGGTGGTTATGGGAATGGGTATGTTTTCGTCTCCGATCAAATGAAAGATGAACTTTATAACCATAAGAATCATAAACCGAATTCTTTAACCCCGGAACATCATGAGCATTATTTACAATCCATTTTTGAACCAGGGCATTTAGATAGTCTTAACTTTGGAACGCTAGATCAAAGTATCCATTACCTGCTAGGGCTTGGTCTGGATTATATTGAAACAACAACGCAGGAGCTTTGCAATACTGCACGCCATTCTTTTTATGAAAAAGGCTTAATCCCCAATTGGATGTATAACAGAAAGCAGCAATCCACCATTATTAATTTGCCATTAAGTGATCCAACCATTGACAGAATGAATGCAGCCGGAATTCTAAGTGCCCAGAGGGGCAAAGGTTTGCGCATATCCTTTCATTTTTATAATACTGAGGAAGACTTAAATTACTTTTTAAAGTTGCTGTAGAGAAGTATGATTATTTGGCTCTTAACTATCAGGCTTTTATTAACATCAACTCAATGGTCGTGAGACCAGCGCAAGAAGTAAAAAAAAGGCCACCCACTAGAAGGCAGCCTTCCACCGAAAAACCACTAAACTTTTTATTCTGATTTAAAATAAATTTCCGAAATGCTTTATTATAGTTTACTGAGCCATCGCGGATACAAAACATTTACTAATTGTTATTCATTCCATTCTGCCTATTGCCAAATCTAAGTCGGGGTTCATTTTTTGTCCCAGGCTTTCATAGTTACTATATCCCCAACTGAGAAACTCATTAAATCCTCACCTAATATTACAGGACCTGAATAATTTTCTTTCGTCCGTTTAAGAATTTCATCTGTAGGATAGTGATTTATCGTTACAATATGAGAATAAACAGCCAATTTGGGCTTAACAAGAGTAAACACCTTACTTGCTTGTTCGGGCGTTGTATGATGCGCCAGTATATTGTACCTCGGGTCCGATTTCTTTAATGTATCCGATGCAATTGCCACTTCATGCACGAGTAAATCTGTTCCTTTGGCAAATTTGATCAGATTCTCTGAATAGCGGGTATCTCCGGAAAGCACAACGGAATGTCCACCAAATTCTATTCTATAGCCAAAAGCAGGTACTACCGGATAATGGTCAACTAAAAAGGCAATTACCTTTACGCCGTCCTCTTCGTATACTGTCCCTTCTTTAATATCCGTTGTTCGTAATTTAATACCCTCGGGGGAGGCTTTGTCATCTTCTTCTCTTATTTTAATGTCGAACTGATAAGCCTTCAGTAAGTAATCGGTCATTTGCTTTGTGCCTTCGGGTCCAAAAACCTTTAATGGCTCTTTTCTATGTGATACCAGCCAACCCGTGAGCCAAAAATCAGGAAACCCAACAATATGATCAGAATGAAGATGCGTGAAAAAAACGGCATCAATCGTATTGTTTTCTACTTTCAATTGTCGCAATCTTAATAAGCACCCACGTCCCACGTCAAACAACAAGTTTTTACCCCCGGCCTGCACTAAAATACTTGCGCTAAACCGATCCATAACTGGCTGTGGGGTTCCGGTACCTAACAGGGTAACTGTTATAATTGACTTACTTATATTAGTCGTGTCTTTTTGTATTTTGTTTTGGCCAGGACTTACAAAAAAAATGGACAGAAAGCTGGAAGTTATTAAAAATCTTCGCATAATTGTTCTTGTTAACCTAAAGGAAATAATCATTTTCAGAGTATTAATAAATGACCGTTTACATATTTATTTATGAGGTTGAAAATCCGGATGACCACTCTGCCATAAAACAAATGCATACTGGTTAGCAAAATTGGCAAACGTCACATTTTTATCTTCTGTAAAATGCCCGTTGTCATAATTTATTTTCAATAAAGCCGGTTTGCCGGACGTTGAGGCATTTTGAACCGCTGCTGCAAATTTCCCTGGCTGCCAGGCCACTACGCGCGGATCGTTCCAGCCACCAACACAAATTACTGCCGGATATTTTGTGCCTGTCACCACATGTTGCATGCCATCCATTTCATACAAGGCCCTGCACTCAATGCTATCTGTAACTGTTCCGAATTCAGGGATATTCACAGGACCGTTTGCGCTAAATTCCAGCCGCATGGCGTTTGCACAACCCACATTACAAATTGCTGCTGCAAAAAGATCGGGGCGTTCTGTAATAGCACGGCTGATTAAAATTCCACCGGCGCTTGTACCTGTACCCGAAAGTTTTTGAGGAGATGTATAGCCCCTGGCAATTAAATATTCTGCACAACTAATAAAATCCTGCCAGGTATTATGCTTGGTTGTTTTATAACCTGCTTTATACCAGGCCTCGCCCTTTTCACCTCCACCACGAACATGTGGTATGGCGATAACGACATTTCTTACTGCAAGTGAATTTTCAAATACATCAAAATAAGGGATCATGCTGATCCCATAAGCGCCGTAACTATCCATCAGGCAAACATTTGATCCGTCCATTTTGATTCCTTTTTTATGGACAATAGAAAGTGGAATCATGACACCATCATGGCCTTTAACCTGCACGTCTTCCACTACTAAATTATTGTAGGCGGCAGGATATACCTCTGGCTTATTAAAAGTGCCCGGTGTTAAAGCATCCGTTTCGGCATCGTAATTTAATTCGGTAAATGGTTTGTTTCGTGATGTAATAAAGACGAGACAATTATTTGCTTTTGTATTAAAACACATGACGACAATTGTTCCTGAAAAAGGAAGTTTTACTTCCGTTGTTTTTTTTGTTTTAAAATTATATTTTGATATAGAATTATTGATCCCATCGCTGTAGGTAATGAATAGATAATCTTTACAATAGTCAAGGTATTTAATGGTTTTATCCGTTTGTTCAGCAGCAATTGTCCGGGCATTATTCCAATCGGGCTTTTTTAAACTGGTTGCCACTACTTTATAATTCTTCGCATTATTGTACGTAATGGCATACACGTCATCATCTTTTATAACCAATCCGCTTCCAATTTTATCGGAAGGAGTTGCCAGTACTTTCCAATTTATTTTAGGGGAATTGAATTCACTGATAGGTGCATAATACATTTTAATTTCTCTCTGCACACTACTTTCACCTGAAAAAATATACTCTTTTGAATCTTCTTTTAAACTCACATAAGGATAAACCCCGGGTGCTATATTTAATTCCGGGTAACTGGCATTGCTAAAAAAATCTTTATCACTATTCACATCACTGCCCAGGATATGAAGTTTTGTTTTAGAGTTTAAACGAGATGAAGGATCTTTACTGTCAGCCGATGTTATCCATTGATACAAAAAGGAATTATTATCAAATGCCCAGCTTTCAAATTCTGCCGGGTAAAGCGAATCTTTCAAAAACTGTTTTGAATCCACATTCATAATTCTGATAACAGGTAGTTCAGCCCCTTGTTCAGCATAAGCAATGGCTAATTTTTTGCCGTCGTAGCTTGGTGAAATGCTTTGCACAGAAAGCGTTTTCCCGGGAATATAAGTCATAGGATCAAACAATAATTGCTCTTTTCCGTTGATGCCTTGCCTGTAATAAATTTTGCTCACACTTTCTCCAGGCATTGTTTTGTGATAAAATAATCTTCCGTTTTCATAATTGAATCTTCCAAGGGCAGCAGGCTGTAATTTATCCAGGTCTTTCCATTCTTTAATTAATGCATCCCGTCCATTCAATGTATTTAAAATGGAATCAGCATAGTTTGCCTGCTCCTTAAACCATGTTTCTACTGCGGGAGTTTCAATATGCTCCAACCAACGGTAAGGATCGTGATAGGTAATACCAAAATAAGTATCCGTACTATCAACTGTCTTTGTTGCCGGATAATGATATTGTGCAGTAACGGAGAAAAACAAAAAAATTGCAGCAAAAATGATACTTAATCTTTTCATACTTCGTTTTTTAAATACTATAAAATAGAGTTCTTTAATTTTAAAGCAGGGCTGACTTATAAAAGTAGAATAATGAAATAAAAAGAAATAGTAAAAATCCGACAAAATTGATTAGACACTAATCCGGCTAAGATAATTTTCCTCTAGTAAGGGTACATGCTTCAGTAATGATGCCGGAGCCTCTCCGCAAAATCTTTTAAAGTCTTTGATGAGGTGCATTTGGTCAAAATAGCCTGACTGGTGTGCTACAGAAATCCACTTCATAGATGGATATTTTAACTTCAATTCGAGAGCATTATTAAATCTGGATATGCAGCAAAGTTGT
>JBBSUB010000333.1:0-4409 GCA_038235345.1 Chitinophagales bacterium | reverse complement strand
GTGTTTTGAGAATAATAACTTCTTATTAAACGATTGATGGATCTGGTAGTTTGAAAAATTCGTGTAATTTGTGCCTAAAATTCGTGTTTAACATTGGGAGTTACATAGAAGCCGAAATGTTTTACCGGTAATTTCTTATAATAAACAGGCGTAAACATTTTTCGACCGGAGGTTTTAAGCCATTAATTACCGGAAATATTTTTCATATTTAAGTAGTTTGCAACAAAATTTTAGTAATTTTTTTTGAAGGTAGTAACCATATTTTTCAACTATATAAATAAATCTTCGACCGATTTCTCTGTCAAGTTTTTTTTGAATTAAGCGGTGAAATATTTATATATTTTTATATCTCCTCTAAAATTATTATCCTTTTAATTTTATAGAAGATTCTATCGACCCCAACGGGGTGAAATGTTTATAGCAAATGTTGAAGCCTTTCACACCGACCCCATTGGGGTCGAATATTGTCCGCCGAATTTTGCATATTTAAAAGGAGATAAAACTCCCTCTCTACTGGCGCAAGGTCTGACCTGTGCCTTTCCCTTACTAAACTTAACGGCGATAGCTTTTAACTTTAGGTGCTACCTCCATTAGATAATTTTTCAGGCATATTCCTTTACAATATTCTCAATGATAAAATTCCAGTAACAAACATTAAAACAAAAAAAAGGATGAAATAAAATAAAGCCAATAATTTTCCTTGATTGATCTTCCTCTATGAAAGTTGTTTGTTTTCTCTTTTAAAGTTTCCTTTTTGTATTATAAATTCAACGGATTTTTGAAAGCCGTACATTATTAAAGCCGCTCCTACAATTTGAATCCCTACAAATATTTCTATCCTCTCCCTTAAATGTAGTAAAGGCGATAACAGAATGAGTATAACAGTCCAAAGGAAAACAACTTTATTTAAAAATAGAAATGCAGTTCCGGGTACAATTTTATCTTTTGTTTTAGAGAACCATACCGACAAGACATAATCGAATTTTAAAAAAAAGTGTACCATAATCCGGAATTTTTAATAATGGTTTTATCGATTAAATCACTTCAACCTAAAATCTTAAAAATATAAAAAAAAAAGGATCAGACATAATCAACGATTACATCTGATCCTTTTGAGCTATGAGCTATCGGCTATTAGCTTTGAGCCCTGCGTTCTAAACTACAAACTCCAAACTCCAAACTCAAAACTTCAAACTCCAAACTATTTAAAACGCCCTATCCTCCAAATGATCCTCCATCTTCAACCGGTCAATGCCTTTTTCCCACCAATCAGGAGCCGGTTTGCCTTTCAGGTAATGATCAAAAAATTCAAGCATTCTTACGGCATAATCTTTCCTGTTTTCAAGTTTGGCAATACCATGGTTTTCGCCTTTATACTGAATCATCACCACAGGCTTTTTTAATCTGCGTAATGCATTGTAGAATTCAACACCTTGCGTGAAATCCACCGCACCATCTTTATCATTGTGCAGCATAAGGATAGGAGTCTGCACTTGCTTTACATAATAAATGGGGGAATTTCTCAAATAAGAATCCCAGTTTTCCCATGGTGCTCCCTTAAATCTTCCCTGCGATGCTTCAAAGATGGACATGTTTCCACCACCTGAATTCCAATAGATCAGACTATACATGCTCACCATATTAGTAAGTGCGGCACCTGGTGCTGCAGCCTTGAACATATTTGTTTGTGTAGCAAGAAAAGCTGTCTGGTAACCTCCCCAGCTATGACCCTGCAAACCCATAGCGTCCGGGTCTACGATGCCGGTGGCGATAGCAGCCTTCACACCAGGAAGCACGGCCCATACGGCACTCATTCCGGGATCATCCATTTTGTACACAATATCCGGTGTAAATACCGCGTATCCATTGCTGGTAAACATGGTTGGATTGTAGCCACCACCAGGAAAAGATGGGTTTGCATAACGATGCATTCCCTGGGACGTTTTTTCATAATAATAAACAATCGTCGGATACTTTTTCCCTTCTACATAACCAGCGGGTAAATAAATAACTCCCTGTAGAGAATCCCCTTTATCTGTTACATAATTTACCAATCTTGTGCCGGCACTAAATGTATATTTTTCTTTATCCGGGGCATTTTTTGTTACCTGCTTCGGATTCGTCATGTTGCTGTTTGTAACAAAAAATTCCGTGGGAGTATTGAAGGTTTCTTTGGAAAAATAATAAGTGTCTGCATGAAGTGTTTTATTAAAACTTCCATAAGCTACGTCATCCCAAACTAACCTCGCAGCTCCGGGATTTAATCCTTTTTTTCCCGGCTCAAGACGAACAATTCCTGACTTTTTAGTCCACTCTCCGTACGTACCGAAATACTGTGGTTTTTTAAGATCGATGCCTTTATCATCGGGGTAAATATTGTAACGGCGCTGATATCTTACCTGATCTTTATTGCCATTTTGGGTCAGGTTGATTGCACCTGAACCATCCGCATTTACCTGCCAGATGTCCCACAAATCATTAATGAGAATGTATTTGCTATCACTGCTCCAACCTGTAATACCGGTTAACGGTTTGGTGACATTATGATCGTCTTCTGTATTCACAAAAGTGGTTGGAATATTCGCTGTAATATTTTGAGTCTTCTTGCCTGTGAGATCATACACATAATATTGTCCGTCAAATCCATACACGAATTTCTTTCCATCAGGAGAAGGATTTGGCATAGAAGCGAAACTTGGAAAATAAAATTTTTCTTTAAAGAGTGTCTTCGCTCCGGTTGTTAAATCTACTGTGTACAGATCCGCATAATTTTGTCCGTCGAGGCTTCTATCTAAAAGATAGGCAGTATCTGAAGTGCCAATTGCAAATAATTCTTTCGGCATGATCCGTACAGATAGCATTGCGCTGTCACTTATCTGACGGAATTTTTTTGATTGAACATTATACATAGCAGAAAACGAAAAGGATTTATCCATTTTTTCGGTTACCTGTTGATTGCTTTGCAAACGGCGATCTTTCCAATTCCATATCACCATATCCGGTTTGTCAATGTCTTTTTTATCCGGAGCTTTCACGGCGGGTTTATCTAATTTGGCAAGGGCTTTTTTAAGATCGTCAATAGACTTGATACTTGTATCTGCTTTTATTTTTTCCAGATCTGCTTTTAAAGCAGATCTGGAAGTATCTTTTTTAGCATCTTCCATTTCCTTCTTTACTGCTTCAAGTGTATTAATACCAAAGAAAATGGTTGCAAGATCCTCTGACCAGTATGGCGCACTATTACCGCTGATCGTCATTTCTTTTGGAAAGTTTAAAGAATCTTTCAAAGGGTCGTAGGTAAATATTTCAGGTTTGCCGGAAAGATTTTTTACACCTAATACACTTCCTTTATCTGTTTTGAATTTCTTGTCTTTGGTTAATTTAAGCACAGCCAGAGCATCCTTATCATCTGTCCATCTAAGGGATTTGTAGGAAGCCGTATCATTTTCAATCACGGAGATTTTCTTATCCGCCATGTTCATGGAGAATAAACCATTTTCTGCTTTGTTGCTACCAGATACAGTATAGGCAAGGGTATTACCATTTTTATTAAAAGCATATTCACCGATTTTTCCAAGACTTAGTTTTTTACCTGTACCCAGTTCATACAAGAGAAGATCGGTTCCACTTTCACCTGGTTTTGCACCGGGTCCACTTTCTTTTGCAAGGGCCATTGCCAGGTAGGTTTCATCTTTTCCGTTGAAGCCAAATTTCCCTATTTTATCGAAATCAATTTTTTTAAGGTTGGATAATTCAATGAGATGAAGTGATTCAAATAATTGCTTACCCGGCGTTTTTGCGGCAGCTTTGCTCTCTTTATATTTTGGATATTCTTTAAAAGCAAACCATTTTCCATCTTCCGAAAACTCCATAGAAGGGTTCATATTTCCGCCGATTGGGTAATGCTTAATAGAGTCGGTACTTAGATTTTTTAGAATGATTTCACCATCGCCTTCCACCGATACCATAGCATAAGCCGCCCATTTACCATCTGCAGAAACATTTACAGAATTCGGTGGAATGTATCTCCAGGATGAGACATCCTGCCAGGTCATGGCTTTTGGTTCACCTTTTTTTTGCTGTGCCTGTGCAGCAAAACTGATCACTAAAAAGAAGAGAGGCAGTAGTTTTTTGAGCATTATGTGTTTATTTTTGTAAATCGCAATTTAGTAAATATCCACGGTTTTTATTTTTTAGTATGATAAGAGGAAGGGAGACCTACAGGTTAAATATTTGATGGCGTAAAGTGATTTAATCTTTTCTTATTTTCAATATCTTTAAACATTTTTTATCCCGGATAAAATTATAAAACAGATAATTTCTTATTCATTAAATTAAAAAATTATTATGTATTTTTAGTAATTGAATTTTTCTTAAAGCATTTTATTTAAAAAATATGGTACCAGACC
>JBBSUB010000332.1:0-4433 GCA_038235345.1 Chitinophagales bacterium | reverse complement strand
ATACACAGATTCTCATAAATAAAAGAAGCCGGGTATTCCTTATTGGCAAATATGCCTCCTACCTTAGCCGCAGCCAGGAAAACATATTCCGGTTTTTCTGTTTCGAAAAATGCTTTGACCGCTACCTGGTCGCGCAGGTCTAGTTCGGATGAAGTGCGTAATAATAAATTATCGTAACCTTCTTTGGTTAACAACCTTACGATCGCGCTCCCAGCCAGGCCGCGATGGCCGGCGACATATATTTTGGAATTCTTTTGCATTGATGAAGTTGTGGGTGTTAGGTGTTAGGTGGTAGGTGGTAGGTTTCAGGTATCAGGTGTCAGGTGGTAGAGTCGAAAATTAAACAATTGAACCATTTAACTATTGAACCATTAGATCAGTTCCAGATTTTTCTTATCAAAATGAGCGCTTAACT
The DNA here is from genome assembly GCA_038235345.1 of Chitinophagales bacterium. Classification (GTDB taxonomy): domain Bacteria; phylum Bacteroidota; class Bacteroidia; order Chitinophagales; family Chitinophagaceae; genus Ginsengibacter. Next base: position 4,018 of record JBBSUB010000332.1, on the reverse strand, counting down.
GTATATCCAGGCTGTCAATTTTCACGACGGCTTTATTTCCCAGTACTTCGATGATCACCCCTTTATAATCCATCATGATCCCTTGTTTTACCCGGACTTCCGTATTGACTGTGTAGCCCTTTTGTTCTACAGCTACATCGCTGAATTCATTCAAAAATCTGCGTATAGTATCAATCTCTTCTTCCCTGATTTTTGCCGGTTTACCTAACCAATAAACAAAGTTTAATATGCCGGGAATTTTTTTCACATCCCATTTTTTTGTTTCCTCTACTTTTACAAAAACGTATCCTTTAAAAACGGGCTCATGAACGACTTTTTTCCGGTCGCTCCATTGACGGGTTACTTTATTGATGGGACAGTAATTCTCTATGCCAGCAGCTAATAATAAAGTTGCGACTTTCTTTTCCCAGCGAGGACGGGTGTACACAGCGTACCAGTTAAAATTTGAATGAAGTGTTGAGATATCGGGGTCGTTTTAATAAGTTGAACAATGGTAAAAACCGGAAGACAGACTTTTATTCTCTTGAAATCCGGAAGATGCAAATTTAAGCTTTTGATTTTTTACATCCGGGAAATCAAAAAAGATTCCGTCATTTTGTTGACTTTTTCCATTTCTTTCAGGTATTTTTTCAATGGAGATTCCGAAATTTCACAAAAACATTTGCCGTAGTCTCTTGTTCCTGGCACAGCTTCGCTTATCTCAGTCCCATGTGTTTTTAAGTGAGTTATTTTTTCTTTCAGAAAAATCAGAAATTATTTTTTAAAACGTTTCCGGAGATTCGCCAATAATCCTTTATTTTCTTCTATATAATATCCTCCTCCATACTCTCCACCATAGCCATAGCCATAACCGTAACCATAGCCATACCCATTTCCATATCCTCCAAAACCATAGCCGTATATATGAAATCCCCTTGGTTTAATCCCATTAAACACGAGAGCCATATTTTTAAATTTCTTCTGCTGATGTAAGGCCTCTATCATGGTTAGAAATGTCCGTGGCGTAACCGCATGACGAATGACGAAGAGATTGATATTTGCATGCTCCTGTAAAAGTTGCGCATCTGTAACGGGTGAAACCGGTGCTGTATCCATGATCACATAATCAAACCGTGATTTTAATTCCGTCATTAATTCTGTAAACTCCGGACTTGAAATCAATTCAGTGGGGTTCGGCGGTATCGGACCGGCAGGAATGATGAATAAATTCTCAATATCTGTTGGACGAATGATCTCATCAACGGCGGCTTTTCCCACCAGGTAACTGGAAATGCCGGGTGTCTTTTTCACTTTTAATATCTTGCTCAATTTTGGTTTTCGAAGATCCATTTCCATTAAGGCAACTCTTTTTCCCGTAAGGGTAAAACTGATGGCCAAATTAATCGCAACGAAACTTTTCCCTTCACCCGACACACTGGAGGTGACCAGCAATGTCTTTTTCTTTTCGTTGAGGCCCATAAAAGCAAGGTTCGTGCGGATAGACCGTAATTGCTCCGCAATGACCGTACGCTTTCCGTCCATAATCACAATCGGGTCAGGTGAAAGAACCTGTACCAGTTCTCCCAGGATTGGAATGTTTATTTTATTTTCTATTTCAGAGCGGAAAAGAACCTTTCTACTAAAGACTTCTTTTAAAAGAACGATAAATGCCCCCGCCAACAAACCAATAACAAGGCCTGAAAGGTAAAAGTTTTTAGCAATCGGGCTCACCGGACCGTAAGAGGTCGGAGTTTCAACCACCTTTAAATCCGGAGTTGTGGAAGCAGAGGAAATCGCTGTTTCTTCTCTTTTTTGCAAAAGATAGGTGTAGATATTATTCTTAATCGCCTGCTCGCGACTAATATCCAGGAAGGTGCGTTGACGTTCGGGGATCTGCTTTAAAAGATAATCACTTTGTGCTATCTGGGAAGTCACCTGGTTTTTTGCAGATACCAGGTTACGTTTTATATTCCCGATATTTTCCATGATATTGTCCTTGATCTTACTCACTTCTGCGAAAGCCAGGATCGCAGCATCATTTTTTTCTCCGGTAACACTTTGCAATCTTTCCACATTGGTTTCTGCCTCATAGAGTTTGCTCAAGAGTGTTGAGAGTGTGGCATCCTGTACCAACATGAGCGAAGGAACCGTACCGGGAAGATTGCTTTTACTTCGTACATATCGTGTAACATCCTGCAAGGCATCCAACTGCAAATCAAATTGACTGTTTTGCTGATCGAGGGCTGTTACTTTTCCAAAATAAGCGCTTGCCTGTGTACCGAGGTCTACGACATCAGAATTCGATTGAAACCGGGCAATATTTTTTTCCACGCTGTCCAACTGATTATTTACAAGAGACAACCGGTCATCAATAAATTCCATCGTTTTGTCCGCGATTTGATTTTTATCCAGGACGGCTTCAATATTATAAATTTCAAAAAGTTTATTTAAGATATCGCGGCCTTTTTCAGGAACGGGCGTACTGAAACTTACATTTAAAATGGTAGAAGAATAGCTGTAAGGGGATATTTTCAATCCACCCGTTAGCCCTCCGGCTGCTCCTGAAGGGGAAGCAAACTGAACATAATAGTTTTTACCTTCCACATTTGGGTTATACGATTCATTCACCGCCAGGATTATGGGCGTTCCGCCTAATACAATTGTATCGTTAAACGCATATATATTATTATCAATTTTTATTTGCCGTTTTTTCCAATCCATGGAAAAAAAATACGTTCCCCAGAGATTAAACTTTTCCCGATCCACCGCTTTAAAAACAATCGGTGAATTGTCTTTATACAATTCTTCAATGCGGACTTTACCCTTATTATATACCTGTCCGTAAATATCCAGTTGCTTGACCACCTCGCTCATAATATCATTCGAGCGTAAAACAACAATCTCATTATCAACAATCTTTTTTTCGCTAAAAATATTTAAAGCATCCAGTACTTTGGAATCTCCTCCCCCTTTATTGGGATCTTTGAGTAACGTTTTGGCCGTAGCAACATATATGGGTACCTGTGAACGCAAATCGATCATAGAAGCCACCATGGATATGGAGACAGTGATCACAAACAATGGCCAGAAGGGCATGTATTTATGAATAACCTGTTTAAAGATATTGCTATCCTGTTTTTCTTTAAAAAATTGTTCTTCATCCATCCGGTAAGATTTTTATCGTTATCTGGAGATACGGTCGATAATAAATATTGTAAATGTGATTCCGGTGGTTACCCAGGAAATAATCTGGGGGATTTTGCTGGATTGATCCTTAACCGGTTCTACATAAACAATGTCATTTGGTTGAAGGTAAAAATAAGGAGAATAAAAGATAGATTTATCGGTCAGGTTCAATCTTTTAAATTCTTTGTCATTGCCGTTTTCCCGGATGACTAAAATATTATCTGTTTTACCTTTAAAACCAATATCTCCGGAGGAGGCAAGTGCATCTAAAATGGTCATTTTTTCAGAAGTCAATGGAAGTACCTGCGGGGAAATGGCACCCATCAGCGTGATATGCCGGTTTACTATCGCCACGGAAACTACATTCTGCCCGAGAAATGGCGTCAGTTCTTTTTCCAATTTGGCTTTTAATTCCTTTTTTGTCATTCCTGCAACGGTCAGATCTCCCAATTTTATAAAAGGAATTTTACCCGTTTCATCAACAAGATAGCCCGTTTTATCACCAACAGCATTTTGCGGAGCATTATATAAAAGCGTGTTTTCAGGACTTAAGCTGGCAACCGTGATCGTGAGCAAATCACCGGTTTGAATTTTTGTCTGAAAGTCTTTCGTAACTAAATTGGTAAGCGTCGTGTCCTTTGGTAAGTCCTGGAAATAGGTCAGTTGCTTTGCTGTACGGCAGGAAGAAACCGAGACGGCAAGCAAGGAAAGAGATATCAGGATGACGACAATGTTTATTTTTAGGGGAAAAAACAAGAGTTGTAGGTTGTAAGTGTAGGTAGTAGGTTTTAGGTGTCAGGTATGAGGTATGAGGTAGTAGGTGTTAGGTGTTAGGTGTTAGGTGTTAGGTGTT
>JBBSUB010000331.1:0-4453 GCA_038235345.1 Chitinophagales bacterium | reverse complement strand
CATAGTTCTGCCTCTCTTTCTCTGGAAAGCGGGATGGATTATATAAATGAGAATATGAATGAAAACCTGTCGACAGTTTTAGCTGATGAAAATAGTGTACAGGAAATGGTCAAAGCCTTGAAAAAATTGTAGGCGATATAAACGATTTTAATATTTCCTCTTATACATTTATTTCAATAATTTAAATTGCTGATTATTACCAATTTTTGGAGTTGATCCATTCAAATACAAAAATATTCTACCCATTTATAATAAAAAACAAGTAAACTTGTAAGTAGGTAGCAGTATTGTAAATCACTTCGAAAATCTTTTAATCATTTAATTCAGAAAATGAAGAACCTTCTTTTATTATTCATTCTATTTCTAGGGAAACAATCACTGGCACAAAGTCAAAACACCGCAATCATTACTCCCGGAGAAAGTGCAAAAAATATCATTAGAACAGCAGCCAACATCACTCCCACTCCACGACAGCTACGCTGGCAAAAATTGGAACTAACCGCCTTCTTTCATTATGGCGTAAATACTTTTACAAACCGCGAATGGGGAACGGGCAAAGAAGATCCTCAAATTTTTAACCCGACAAATTTAGATGCAAATCAATGGGTGAAAGTGGCCAAAGACGCCGGCTTTAAACAAGTGATCCTAACCGCCAAACATCATGATGGATTCTGTTTATGGCCTACGAAAACAACCAATCACTCTGTAAAAAGCAGTCCCTGGAAAAATGGTCAGGGCGATGTAGTAAAAGAAGTGGCAGAAGCCTGTAAAAAACAGGATGTTGGTTTTGGAATTTATCTGTCTCCCTGGGATATGAACGCCTCCGTTTACGGAACAGATGAATACAATACTTTTTTTGTGGCCCAATTAACCGAATTATTGACCCGGTATGGCAAAGTAGATGAGGTATGGTTTGATGGAGCAAATGGAGAAGGTCCAAATGGTAAAAAGCAGGTCTATGATTTCGAACGCTGGTACAAACTAATCCGTGAACTGCAACCAACCGCCGTGATTGCGATCATGGGTCCGGATGTTCGTTGGGTAGGAACGGAAACTGGTTATGGCCGGGAAACAGAATGGAGTGTTGTACCGGTTAATAATTTAGATCCCACTATGACCGCTGAAGGTTCTCAAAAAGCAATTGCCTTTAAACCACAAGGTGATATGAGAGGTGAAGTTTTAGGAGGCCGGGAAAGAATCCTTCATGCAAAAGGATTGGCCTGGTATCCCGCAGAAACAGATGTTTCTATCAGGCCGGGATGGTTTTATCATCCGGAGGAAAATTTAAAGGTAAAATCCCCCGAAAAATTATTGGATATTTATTTTAATTCTGTAGGCAGAAATGGTGTGCTTTTAATGAATTTACCCCCTGATAAGGAAGGATTAATTAACAATGCAGATATAAAAGCGCTCAAAGGTTGGACAGCATTAAGAGAGTCTATTTTCAATAATAACCTGGCCAAAGATGCAAAGATCATTTCAACGAATGGAAAGAATCTGAAAACTATTTTAGATAATAAGTATGAAAGTTACTGGACGACGAAAGGAAATGATACCTCAGCAGTTATAGAATTAAAACTAAAAAAGAAAAGTACTTTTAATGTACTCATGCTTCAGGAAAATATTTCCATCGGACAAAGAATTGAAAATTTTGATTTAGAATACTGGAATGGAAATGAATGGAAAACAGCCGCAAAAGGTACTACAGTCGGGTATAAACGATTGTTACAATTCAGGGAAATAACCACAGATAGAATCAGAATAAATATTCTTTCTTCCCGGTTAAATCCAACTATTTCGGAGATGGGATTATATTATGAATCTAAATAACGACGATGAAGAGATATTGCTTTACACTTGACCTGAAAAATGACCTGATACTGATCGCCGAATATGAAAAATACCACGAAGCGATCTGGCCGGAAATCAGAGAAAGTATCGTTTCTTCCGGCATAGAACAATTGGAAATTTACCGGGTAGAAACCCGCTTATTTATGATCATGGAAACCAAGCCGGATTTTTCATTTGAAAGGAAAAATGAAATGGACGCGGCGAATGAAAAAGTACAGCAATGGGAGCAACTAATGTGGAAATACCAACAGGCCCTACCTACAGCGGCAAAAGGTGAAAAGTGGATAATGATGAAGAAGATTTTTAAACTAAATTGATTTCAAAAAACAATTCTAATTTAATACACTTATGGCGCTACCAACAACGATCGTTATTGAAAAAGATACAAATTCGAATAACAATTACCTGTTACCCCTCATTTTAGTAACCAGTTTATTTTTTCTCTGGGGAATGGCGTATGGGCTATTGGATGTTTTGAATAAGCATTTCCAGGAAACATTGAATATCACCACTACCCGATCCACATTATTACAGGCGGCCTATTTCGGTGCCTATTTTTTAATTGCTCTGCCAGCGGGTATTTTCATCAATAAATATGGGTATAAAAGAGGCATTATCCTTGGTTTATTGCTTTATGCTACCGGATCTTTTTTATTTTTTCCTGCTGCTCAGAATGCAAGTTTCAATTTCTTCCTGATTGCTTTATTTATCCTGGCTGCAGGGCTTACCTGCCTGGAAACCGCCGCCAATCCGTATATAACCGTTTTAGGGAAACCCGAAACTTCCGCCTTTCGTTTAAATCTTGCCCAGTGTTTTAATGGAGTCGGATCGTTCATCGGGCCGGTTATTGGCGCGAATTTATTTTTTGGAGAGGCTAATTCGGATAACCTGGATTCGGTAAAAATGGTATATCTGATTATTGGTGGCGTGGTGGTTCTTATTGCTGCATTATTTATGAGAACTCCCCTACCGGAAATTAAAGAAAGCAAATTGGTTTCTGCGGAGATCCTGGATCAAAAACCTTTATTCAGTCACAGCAATTTTACGGGTGCCATTATTACCCAGTTCTTTTATGTAGCCGCGCAGGTAGGCATCGCCGCCCTGTTTATCAATTATTGTACTGCTCCGGGAAATGATATCAATACAGCCAAAGCTGCCTATTTACTTGGCGTGGCGATGGTGTTGTTTACTGTAGGGCGGTTTGTAGGAACAGGATTAATGAAAATAATCGCCCCAAACAAATTACTTACAATATTTGCCCTGGTTAATATTGGGTTAAGCGCCGTTGTTGTTTTCGGCTTCGGATCCATTTCTATTTATGCCTTAATAACTATTTTCTTTTTTGAATCCATTATGTTTCCAACCATTTTTGCCCTGGGAATAAAAGATTTAGGTCACCATACTAAAAAAGCATCCTCCTTTATTATCATGTCCATTGTGGGCGGGGCATTGGTTCCCGTAGTTATGGGGTATCTGACAGATCATTATTCAATTCATATTGCCTATACAGTTCCCCTTGTTTGTTTCATTGTAGTTGCCTGGTATGGATGGATCGGATACAGGGTTAAGATAGAAAACAACAACATTTAAATGACATATTTCAAGCTATGTAACCATATAACCATAAAACCATTCAACCATTATATCCATGTTCTCACTAAAAAATAAAAAAGCAGTCATTACAGGTGGCGGCAGTGGTATCGGACAAGCCATAAGCATTTTATTTGCCCAACAAGGTGCTGAAGTGCATATTATTGAAATTAAAAAAGAAAATGCCGCGGATACATTATCAAAAATAGAATCCGCCGGTTCAAAAGCGTTTGTTCATGTCTGTGATGTTTCTGATCAGGCTTCGATAAAAAAGGTTTTTGAAGAAATTGGTGCCATAAATCTTTTGGTCAATAATGCGGGCATTGCCCATATTGGAAAAGCAGATACAACTCCGGAAGCAGACTTTGATAAAGTAATGTCTGTAAATGTAAAAGGGGTTTACAATTGTATTTTTTCAGCCATACCCGAGTTGAGAAAATCCGGCGGAGGATCTATCGTAAATATGGCCTCTATCGCAGCACTGGTTGGTCTTGCAGACAGATTTGTTTACAGTACTGCCAAAGGTGCAATCCTGGCAATGACCATGAGTGTAGCCAAGGATTATATGGGAGAAAACATTCGTTGCAATTCTGTTTCCCCGGCAAGAGTCCATACGCCTTTCGTTGATGGATTTTTAAAAAATAATTACCCGGGTAATGAGGCTGAAATGTTTGAAAAGCTTTCGAAAAGCCAGCCAATAGGCCGCATGGCAAAGCCGGAAGAAGTCGCCGCTTTGGTTTTATTCTTATCTTCCGACGAAGCCGGTTTTATTACAGGTACCGATTACCCGATAGATGGCGGATTTGTGAAATTGCAGGGGTGATTGAATTGATAAATGGTTGAATTGTTTAATTGTTTAATTGCTTGCAGCTCAAGGCTCAAAGCTCATAGCTCTTAGCTTTTTTTTACCTAACACCTCATACCTGATACCTAATACCCACAACCTAAAACCTAAAATATGAAATTAATCCGTTTTGGCGAAGCCGGAAAAGAAAAACCGGGAATTGTTCTT
>JBBSUB010000330.1:0-4461 GCA_038235345.1 Chitinophagales bacterium | reverse complement strand
TCGATATGTTTTACAGTTGAATCAAGTACAGCATCGCTACCCCATAAGTGCCGGATCATTCTATCATCATAATCCCCACCGGGACTCCAGCCAATTGTTTGAATATTGTATTGATTGATGATTTGAGAAACTTCGGGCAGGAAATTTTTATTCCTGATTTTAACCTCATCTGCACCAATATGCAAATAGGGAAGATTATAGGTAGTGCAAACTTCGTTAAGAATATTCTTAACTTTTTCTAATCCTGAATCACTTTGCATATCAACTCCCATTGCGCGGGTAAAAGCTTTACTATGGCCCGGCATATCAATTTCGGGTACCAAAGTAATATGACGATCTGCGCAAAAAGCAATCAAGTCCTTCATTTCTTCAACACTATAAAACTTCCCTTTATCACGAAGCATACTTTCCGGAGAGGTGAGTTGTGGATATTGTTTTATTTGCAACCGCCAGGCAATGTCTTCCGTTAAATGGAAATGAAAAATATTCATCTTGTACCGTGCCATCACCTCAATCTGTTGTTTTAGCAAGTCAACCGATTGGAAATTTCTTCCCACATCTATCATGTAGCCTCGCCATTGATAAGCCGGATAATCTATGATATCACAACTCCGGATTTTATCTCCGTTTGCCAACTGCAATAAAGTTTGCAACCCATTAAAAATACCCTGTGATGTATTGGCAGTGAGTTTTATATTTTTATCTTTCACTACAAGGTGATATGCTTCATTTTGTCCGTAAGGACTTTTCACCTTCCCAAGAGAAAGTTGTATTTCATATTTCTTCTCCTTATTGTTGCCTTTTTTTATGGGAATGGATTTATTGATTTGTTCAAGAAAAAAGCGGGCTTCTTTTTCTAAAGAAGGATCACTTATGGAGATTTCACGACAAAGATTCAATGAGAATGTTCCGGGCGACCATTTCACGGTCTGCGGTAAGGGAATTAGAGAAGGTGCATTTTCAATTTTGACAACAGGCTTTTTTCCCTGCAACGCTTTTACCGGGATCGAAAAAAGGATTGTAAAAAATACCAAACCAATTTTTAAACTTTTCCCGCAATTAACCGGATATTTTTTCATTATAATGGAGTGATTTTTTTGAAAAGAAAATTAATACGCAGGCTTCTTTCCTTTTGCCTTCCAATAATCTATGATAGGTTTATAAGGGCCAAACTTATGCTGCTCCACCGAAAAGCTATCTGCAAAAGGACCTCTGTCATAATCAATTGCCTTTTCTTCAAAAAAAGGATATTGGTATTCAGTTACCTGAGGACGCGCATGTATTTCATCGTCATTTACAAAGGAAGCTATATCAAACGCTTCTTCTGCCGTAAGCACCGGTTTATTATGAGTTGCCAAATCCTGCGGCATATTGGCCACTAACCATTGTGCCATTTTAATATTTCTGTGCATACTGGAACCCGGCTGATATGATTTTAAACCCCAAAGAGGAGGATAAATATAGGTAACATCATCTGCCTGCATTACACCCGCACCATCTGCTCCATGACATCTGGCACAATTAAGTGCATAAAGTTGTTCCCCTTTTTCCGGAGAAGCAGCCCTGGCCGGGAAATCTATTTCCAGATTTTTTACACCGGGAGTAGTATGATTAACGTTTGAAGAATCGCTAATCCATTTAAAGTAGGAAAGAAAAGCAATCATTTCCTTACTGTCTAAGGGCAAAGGCTTTCCCAAATGAGGGTGCATAATACAATTATTGACCCTTTCTGCCAATGATAATACTTTACCTTCTCTTGCTCTATACTGCGGATAATTTCTAAAAGTGGTTTGAAGATTAAAGGAATAAGGTTTTGATCCCCCGGCTTCATGGCAGTTTGTGCAATTCATCTTATTTCCCAATACCTGACCTTTAATACCATCAGGCCCTATAAGATAGGAAGTACGTAACATCAGGTCTCTTCCATATCTTACCTCATCGCCATATTTCCCTTTCGGAATTCTACTTGTATCCATGTAAAAAAGAAGACTATCAGAGGAAGAAGATAGAACTTCATTATCTGCCTTTTTCTCCTGATTATTTTCATTACAGGAAATAAAGTTTACGGCAAGCAGAAGCAGGGAACAAAAACCAAAAAGTATGTAATATCTCTTCATTAGTTATTAGTTGGTTGCCTGAAAAACGAGGCCTTATCAATAAATTCAGCTCTGTAAGGAATGAAACCGGCTCTTAGTCTCCAGAGAATATTTCCGGCTTTATCAGTTAGAACAATTGCTCTTTCCTGTGAACTGCACACAATTAAATGAGTGTTGTCAATCCAATAAACACTTCCCATTCTTTGTGTGTAAAGATTACCAGGAAGGTCCATTTCCATATTAAGAGTTGCCGTATGTTTTGTTTCGTCTATGGTATATTCTAAAACTCTGGAACGTCGTTTATCAGTTCCATTTTCAAAAAGCATTAAATCGTTTTTATCTGTGCGATGAACGGCATGTGACTCAAAGAACTCTCCACCTTTTGGAAAGATGAAATCGCCGCCCCGTCCCATTTTCCAAATTAATTTCCCGGTCTTTGAATCAATTTTCCAAACCTGGCCTGACAAATAAAACGATAAGATATAATTTCCGTCATTGTCAATGGAGAGGCTATTGGCATGCAACCAATCCGATTTATCCTTCAATATATTGGAATCGCTTTTAGGATCCAATACATCAAACACTGTCCATTCCCACACTCTATTACCTTCTTTGTCTAGCACAAGTATACCATCACCTGTAACAGTGTCTTGTTCATTTCCTCCCACTTCACGAAGATCAAAAATTCTTTCCTCCAGGGTTATTGTTACATAATGACCAGAGTTGTTTTTGATCATTTCATGGTGAATGGTTTTATCAAATCCTTTTTCTCCTTTTTTTAGAGTAAAAATCGTATCTCCTTCAAGGTTCATTTCCAGAATCTCATTACCATAACTGGTCGGGAAGGACAGAGGCGCCAAGATTGAAAGAAGCGTTCCTTCTTTGGTAAAGTGAGCTACTTTAAATCCACTTTCATTTACCTGTTGATACCAAACGATTTCTCCTTTGACATTTACGATAAACATATACCCGGGTAAATCGCGACGGGCTGTCAAGACAAATCCGTTTTTAAATTTATCAGGAATTGACGCTTCTTCTGATTCTGCAAGCACCGCCATATCCATTAATCCAAGAGGAATTTCTTTAGTCGTGAAATTGGCCACAGGACTCGTCCATTGACAATTATCTTTCTCAATCACCAATTCATATTCATAGGAATGAGCTGGCTTTAAATGAATCAACACCGGATGGTGAGTAGTTTTATTTTTCGATACTGCAGTTGAAAATATACTGTCCTTATTGTCTTTCTGCCAATAACGCACAAACAGATCAGTATTTTCTTTTGTTTCAATTTTCAATTTATGTCTGAGTACATTATTATCCGGCTCTATTTGTTCTGCCGAAAGAATCTGATCAGCACAAATTGAAGAACATCCTGACCCTAAAATAAAAATAAAGGATACTGCAAGGCAGACCTGCAGCATCCTTAAAAAGTTTCTATACATTATTTCCACAGTGGATTTTGTTCAAGCTTATTATTTGTTTGAATTTCACCGGAAGGAATTGGGAATATATAATTTTTTGGTTGAAAATTATTAGCACCTTGTTTCCCTTTCTGAATAAAAAGTTGTTTCAGATCTGCAGGTTCGTTCCATCTTTTCAGGTCATCCCATCTTTTTTGTTCAAAGAAGAATTCCAATTGTTTCTGGTGTTTCATTTCCGTCATCATGGATGCTTTATCCGGCAACTGTGCGCTCGTTTTTGACACCAATCCTGCACGGTTGCGAATGGTATTGATATCCGATAAAGCGGCTGGCAGATTTCCGTTTACTATAGCCGCTTCTGCATGCATCAACAATATTTCTGCATAGCGCATAATAATGTAATTAGCATCAGAAGGAGTGGGTCCCCAATAATTATCAGCATTTGCATTAGAGGACCATGAGTTTGTCATTTTTCTTATTAGAAATCTACCATAGGTTGTAGTATCGTGATTAAAAGCAGGATACAATCGAACTATCTTAGGCCGGGCAGATGCCCAAAGTTTATCAAAACTACTGCCGGCATACCAGGTTTTATCGGACTCTCCAAATTCTGACTGCTTCCAGAACAAAGATGCATACATCCTTTTATCGAATTTAGTATCTGAACCGGCAATTCTTGGCTCTTGCATATAAGCTTTTACAATAGAAACATCAGGAACATATTTAAACCAACCTCCTCCTCCCGGAGGACCTATCAACTGAGCGAAATACTGGAACATTCCTGAATTAGACTGTTCTTCTGCCCAGGGATTAGTAGGATCCCCAAAAGGTCCATACACCCATTGGAAAACGGCTTCAGGGTTATTTGATTTATTTTGGTTCGTAAAATTGCGGCCATAATCGGTCAATAACGAATAATTATAGGGGCTTTGTTGCAATTT
>JBBSUB010000329.1:0-4474 GCA_038235345.1 Chitinophagales bacterium | reverse complement strand
TTTTATCCACTTATGATAAAAAGCGAACCATTTATACAATAAAATCCCCCAACGAATCATTTACTCTAAATTGTCTCTTATCGGGAATTATATTTACTAAGTGATTATAATTTATATCCTGATGCAAAAACCTGCCAATCCGGGTCTTTCTCTTTTTATAAATTAAATCAATCAACATGAAACTCATTGATTATTCGCTAGGAACATTGACAGTTGCAAACCCCGATGGCAGCATGCCGGCAACTGTTACCAACTGCACAATTGTGGCAGGGCCAGGCACCATTAATGCGGGGACTTTTACCAATGCACTTGATTTGGGTACTTCCGGGAAAATTGTAACTGATCTAACGCCGGCTGACATCCTTACTTCCCGATTTTGCATAAGGGTTATATTTAAAACAGATACGGATATATTATCAAGACAAAATCTTGTTGAATCCACTTGTCTTCCGTTTTCTATTTTTTTAGATAAATCTGATGTACCCAATAATTTTAAATTGGCGGTATCAGTCGCACCCAAGGCACATGGCTGGTCAGGAACTTCAACAGATTTTTTTATAAATCTTCAGCCTGGAACCTGGTACACCGCTGATCTGGTATATGATACAGACACGGTAGCCGTATTTATTGATGATGTTATTTTGTCTGTTCATGCTTTCCCTTCAGGTATAATCGAGAAATTTGCCAACAAACAATTATTTATTGGCTCATGGGTTGATGGGAGCCGTAATCATTTTAATGGACAGGTAGCTGCAGTGCAATGGTATAATGATGAAATACCGGAATTACTGGAGGCACAATTGGATGAGCGCCGGAGCCATCCTGAATGGTTTTTGACTTATAAGCAGGAACAAATCAAGCCTGTTTTAAATTTCGGAGGGATGAAGGGTAAATATGTTTATGACTATTTTGCTGCTTCCTATATTCAGTGGTTCGATACAGGATTATTAATGTATAACGACACTGTGGGAGCTGCATTCGAAATGCATGGTCAGATTTTCCAATTTTATAAATCAACTGCTAATAATAATAAATGGGAATTAGGATACCTTGTGAGCAATGAAGGCAATACCACAAAAGCAGGTGGTAGAAAAAACATCTTCAGTAAAGGGGGAATTTACTGGAGTCCTGGTACAGGATCTTTTGCAGTAACTGACCAACTATTCCTGGAATATGAACATTTTGGAGAATCTGCTTTTCTTGGCTGGCCCATATCTCAATCATCTAATATAAACGGTGGGAAAGAACAAATTTTTCAAGGCGGCAGAATGTATTATAGGAATGGTACTGCCAAAGCATTTGAAGTACACGGAGCTATCCTCGCCAGGTTTTTATCGTCAGGTGGCGTCAACACCTGGGGATATCCCGTATGCAATGAATCTGATATAAATAGTGGAACCGTTTTAAAAGGGAAATTCAGTGAATTTGAAAGATGTACATTCTACTGGAGTGGTAGTACTGGAGCATTTGAAGTACACGGAGACATCCGGGCAAAATACAGAAGCCTGAATGGACCTATCGGTCAGATGGGCTTTCCCACCTCGGACGAAGGGAACATACCCGGAGCGCCGGCACCCGCCAGGTATAATACCTTTCAAAACGGGAGCATACTTTGGTTTGGTGGCCTGGATAATATGTTTGTGTGCCAGGCCTTTAAAATATTTTTAGGTAGAGTGGACAGCCAAGAAAGTGAAGGCTTTCTAATGGGGCAAAATGATTTGTATATGAAGGCTATTATTAAAGACAATGGTTCCCAGGTTTACAGCCAGCGCATTCCGAACTCAGGAGATTCGAACGGTCATAATGTGTATGATTTCAACACGCTAATAGGCACTACAATCATTCCGGATTCGGTCAACCGCAATATCACCTTTACCCTGGATATTTGGGAAAGTGACGGTGGTGCACCTTTTGGAGGAGGTGATGACCACCTGGGCACATATAACAAAACTCTTAACATGGCAAATGCCTGGGGCATGCGGGAAAATAACGGAATCTTTAACAGCGGCCGTTTTCAAATGATCAATTACATTACCTGGTCCGTGCAGCCGCAGATAAATGAAAATAACCTGACCCAAACCCAAAAATGGTGGGGAGTTAAAAACCAGAGTACGCCCAAAATTGAGTATAATCAATATGCAGCAGCCTTCAGAGATGTGGATAGCGATTCGGAATGGTGGGATTTAACCGATTGGTTGGAAAAAGCATTTTATGAACTGGTTGCTAAAGGTATCGCAGCAGGTGGCAATTGCTTTGGTATGTCCCTTGAAGCCATATATGCCTATAAACACCGCAGCTTATTTAGTCTACCCCTGGACTCATTTAAAACTTGGAGTACCGTCGTGAATGAGTTTAATATTAAACATCAGTACCAGATTGGTTCAGCGGGCATTTGGTGGTTTGTCGGACAATTCCTATCCGGAAATACGCATGATCCTGTCGATGTGTTTAATGAAACCCGGAATGAATTTAACAGGGGTTGTGATCCTGTAATCTGTATCTCACAAAATTATGATTTCAGCGGCAAACCTCATTGCATTTTGCCTGTAGCGTGGAACAGCAGTACATCGCCGTGGCAGATATCCATCCTGGATCCAAACTTCCCGAACGAGGTCAGAACACTTTTCGTTGATCCTTCTAAAAAAGAATTTAGTTATGATGGAGGTAATAAATACAAAGGCGGCGAATGGAGTGGTGGCCGCTTTCATTATATGCCATACTCCGTAACAAATGAAAGGCCCCGCACACCTATTTGGGATGCAATACTACTGATTCTTTCAGGTACTATCTTGATTCTTGGTGAAGATACAGAGACGGTAAGCCTTACAGATGATAATGACAATGATCTTGATGCCTTTGGTGCAGATAGTATCAATCGCTTAAAACAGAAAAAAACATTGGAGAATAAGTTTGTTTCGATAAAAGGCTTTGATTCAAAAGTGTTAAGACCAAAAACAGTTATTACGGCTGAGACTTTCGCCGTAACAAATATTGCTAAAGCCAGAGGAATTTTAGGATCTGAATTATATATGCGAACAGACACCGGCAATCCACGATTTACTGTCACACCGGGTATCAGAGAAATCGGAGCCTTAGCAAACCTTACCCTAACAGATATTGTATCAGACCGTGCGGCAGCCTCCACGTTATCCGGCCTGATAAATAATGGTCCATTATTTAATTCCATAAAAGACAGGAATATTACGCATATCATTAATGATCCTTCCTTTATGAAAAAACTGGATCCGTCAATAGTAAGTGCCCTGGCGAACATTTCAACACTTTCCAATGTGACCAAAAACTTTAAACATAAAATGAGAGGCGCAAACAATGGCCAGTTTATTTATGCTGTTAAAAATAAACTGAATGAATTTAAACTTCAATCTTCCGTTAAAACAAATGAGATCACCAATTTGGAAACAAAAGATTTGGGAACGACCTCTTCTATTGTAAAAATGATTACTAACGAGAACAAAACGGTTCGCCTGGAAATTAATAACAAGATGGGCGTTGGTAAAGATAAAATTTCTCTTGTAATTGATAAAATACCTGCGGCTGTTGGCAAAGAACTGAATCTGAATATTAAGCCCGGACTTGCTGGTTTGGATATACTCACAACGGCAGAAAATGTAAATGCAACTGTCGCAATAAATGGCATGATTGACGGCAAGGTCTTTCAACGCAGCTATAACGTAGATCTTGGAGGAGGCGTGCGCATAAGACCTTCTATGGTGATCAGCAACAATGAATTGAAAGTCGGAAATATTGATCACCTTTTCGGGCCTTTGCAGAATGGGAAAATTATTAAAGGACTTTAAGAGCTTTTAAATTTGCTAAAGGCAATATTAATCTCTTTTTAAAAACACGATTACAATTAAATTCTTTTAAACATCGGTTACCTTCAGTAACTCCAATCAAAGATTGGAGTTACTTTTTTTCAACAGTTCAAGGGATTACATAACTGAAGTTTCGGAGTTTGTAAAATAATGTTTACTTACACGACATATATTTAATAGTTAATATATATTTAAATAAGTAATTAGTCTTTAGGTAATTATAAATAAAATCCATTCATTGAAATAGTTTTATACAAGTTTTAAAAAAATAATGGAATAAGGAGTGTTTATTCAAGTTTATACATCATAATATCTTTTCTATTCCGATTTTTTTGGGAGGAAACTCTTTGGGCTAAAGTCCCTTCATATTTTATTCGATTTACCACAGGCTAAAACCATGTGGCAATTCAGCTAAAGCCATGTGGCAATTCAGCTAAAGCCATGTGGCAATTCAGAAGATCAATGGGACGTTTTGAATAGCCTCCAGCTTTAGCTGGAGGATTAGATGATGATTTAACGGGCTTTAGGTACTATCATTAAAACCAAATATTTTTTGAAGTTTTTAATTCTTCTTAACTTCGCTTTTGCAGAGAGAAGGCAAACTGCGATTGTTCGACAGTATGTCTATCTTGTGTAGC
>JBBSUB010000328.1:0-4491 GCA_038235345.1 Chitinophagales bacterium | reverse complement strand
TTATCTTCTTTGCTGATGGTGTTGTTTATTATTGATTGTAAAATATCAGAGGGTAGCATATTCTTTGTAGTGACAAGATAATTCAGCCCGCATTCCAATGCATAAAATCCAGCTATGCTGGTAGCTATTTTTTGCTCTTTCACACTTTTGATAACAGTTGCCGTATCCTCAGTTGAGGATAAGAAAATAGGCACAGGCTGTTGTTGGTTTATGTAATAAGAAGAATCTAAAAATTTTGCCATTTTAAAGGCATATACCGTGTCTTGTAGTAAGCTGCGCAATTGCTGCATTTGTTCGTTTTTCGGTTTATTACCAACGTCCTGCATGGAGACTAACAACCTGGAACTGGCTGCCATTATCTGATCATAATCTTTTTGTATTTCTTCGGGGGATAAAAAATTGGCTACAGTAAAGTTTGGCCGGGTAATCCTGCTTAAACCCCTGAATGGTTGACCTGCTTTCCAGGTGGCATTGGCAAAACGGTTGAGCAATAAAACAGCATTCGTGTCTGCTGTTTTATCTACAATTTTATTAAGCCATTCGAAGGGGGTTTGCTGTGTTTGCTCACACAAAAGGTCAACTCCGCATTCCAACGCATACATGCCTGCCAGGTTAATGGCAATTTTTTCCTCTTTCAGGCTTTTTAAAACCATGACCGTATCATCTCCCGGAGCAAAAAAATCCTGAGGAGTTTGGTCAATGCCGATATAATAGGAAGAATCTAATGCTTTAGCCATCGAATATGTAAAGTCTGCATTTCTCAATAAAGAATCTATTGTAATGAGTTCTTTTTGTATTTGTCTTTTCCTGGTGTCAGGTTCATTTTTTGTTTTGCACGAAAAAGCGCATTGAACAAATGACAGTAAGAACAAGATTTTGAATTTTTTCATTGTGTATTTTTTAATGTTAGAAAAGTAGGGGCTTCATATCATTCTGAATACGTGAACTGCTCTGTAAAATCCTTTGGCGGTTCATTTATTTTCTGTTTTGTGATTTTGAAATGAATCGAGCAGTTTGTCCATGTTGCGGTGCGTTGAACTTGTATTGATTAGTCCCTGCCTTGGCCGGTCAAGGTCAAGAATAAGATAAATAGTCATGACGGTCATTAATGAATAGAGAAAAATAATAATCCAATTTATTTTTTTAGCGTTGCTTGCATAACCTACAATAAAACTTCCCGTAATTGTAAGCAAAAACAGAATCCAAAGAATGGATTCCGGCACACGGGATATTCTTGATGCTTCCCTTTTGCTCATGGTGTCTATCATATAATTAACAGCAGGAATCATTTGTATGGAACTGTTTTGTACTGCTGATTGCTGAGATATGATTGCAGCACGAAGCCATATTCTTTGAGAAATTATTTCTGCATTTTTTAAGGCACCCTGAATTTTATTTTCATCATTGCCTGCTTTATAATAATCAATTCGTGCAATAATATCTTTTTTGAAATCGGTTCTGAACTCCTGACGGATTGAATCGGTATATAAATCGGAACGGAATAAGGCTGTGCCAATATCGTTGGCTTCCTGCACGAGCAATGCTTTACCGCTATCATAATTTGAAGCTGATTTATTAAATGTAAATGCAAGCAATAAAGAGAGCAAACCAAGTAGTGCGCCTTCAAGCGGACCAATACCGCTTGTTGTGTGTTCAGGATTCTGTTTCTTTTGATACCTGATTACCTGAACGCCAAAAATGTGGAAGATGATTATGCCTGCAAATAATATACCTGCAATAATAGGTGCAGGTATATTGTATAAAAAGGAATTTGTCATTCTTTTTTGATTAAAATTGAAATCAGCATTTATTTTTCACACGCCACCTTTTTTAGAATTAAATTGTTATTGAAATTTAAACCACTTGTATTTTTAAATATCATCTTGCCATTTTTTTCTTCTGGATCTCCGTATCCCTCCACAAAATCATTCTCTTTTTTTAAAAAAACAACTTCTCTCACCGATTCAGTTCCTTCAGACATAAATTTATATTCTGCAAAAAGGGTATCTCCTTTCATGCTGCCCTGTATGGTTCCGGTATTTTTATCTTTCGCAAAATAATTATACGCTAAATCGCCGGTTATAATGTTGCCGGAGATTTGAAGATGCAGATTAACCGTGTCTTTGGCTGATGTGTAAACATAGCAGCTATATTCCGGTGCAATCTTTTTTTCTTCTGCCACAACGGGGGCTGTGGTTGGTTCTGTAGAATTATTGTTGCATGCATTTAATAGTAAAACAATAACCGGTAATGCGAAAATCATTTTCATAATTTAATTTGTTTTTTGTGGTTAATCTGTTTTCTTAAATTTCAGCAATTCACCTGCCGGATTAAAAAGAAGCAGCCGATTATTTTCTAATGTATAACCTGTGGCCGATTGAAGGTTTTTTATGAACCCTTTTTCAGCAGCAGTTGAATTTAGCGGCACTTCAATATCAGTAAACTGCAATAGCCCTTTTTCAAAAAATATTTTACCGATTATTTCATGGCTGCCGGTAAAACCCATGAAAGTATTTTTCGACGAATTGATTTCAATGCGAGGACGGTCTTGGCTAAATTGCTGCACATCTATTGGCTGCCCGTTCATTTCTTCCAGCGTCCAAATATCATGCAGGCGGTAATCTGTTATATAATTGCCACACCCTTTATAGGTTGTGAAATTTTTATCTGTATTACTTTTTACATCAACCGTAATTTTGTAATCAGATTTTTTGCCAGACATATCATTAATGCATTCCTGTTTTGCAATTTGCACTGTTAATAATCCCTGTTCTGTTTTTGCAGCATAGCGGGTTACATTTGCATCCATCGCTTTTACACCTTCCGGAACGGGAGTTGTAATTTCAAATCCGCCTGGTGTTTTAAAATGCATGGATTTGTTGAAATCAATTTCCAAAGACCAGAACGGTTCATTTCCGGATGCGGTAAAGTCGATTCCATTTGTTAGCATTTCTTGCTGTCTCCCATGATTACTGTTGATGGAATCGGCAGAATTTTTTATACTCGTATTAGTTGTTTTTTTAGTTGTAGCAGGCAGACGGGCGGGTTCATTACAACCAAATAAAACAATCGTTAAGCTTAGTAAACTATCTTTTAAAATTCTACAGTTCATTATACGTTTTGTATTAACTATAAAAGTTTATTGCTGATAAAATTATTTACCACTGTATTAGAGAAACGCTCAATCCAATTGTTGTTTGCCTGTGATTATAATCAATAAGGGTTTCTCCATACCCCTCTGAAACCTGTAACTGTCCTTTGAAATTTCCGATGATTGGGAAAACCCAATTGCCCTGAATGCTCCCTCTGCTATTGTTGCTAAACCGCAGGGTGTGCGTGCCAATTAATGATAACTCATGCTTTCCCAATTTGTACACCACAACTGCTTCGCCCCTTCCGACATAAGAAGTGATAGCCGGGTTTTCATCATCTTCATCTGGTAATCTTATCCAGGGACGTAAATATATCTGCCAGTTTTTTCTTTCCAGGCCTGCATGAAAAATGATGCGGTTCCAGCTCCTGGATAAAGGAAGAGTTCGTCCGTTTGATTGGTGATTCAATGCTACCCCAAGCATTCGTATTTGGAATCCCGCTAATGGAATTCGTGTAGCAAAATTCAGAATCGGTTCTATTTCATAATTCAATTCACGAAATGGGCGGGAAAGTTTTGCATTATAAACTTGCCAATGTACCTTTTGGGTATAACCAACCCAAAGATCGCCATGCCCCCAAAAAATATTTTGCAACATTTTTGTTTTAAGGCTTAATTGAAATTTTGCTTCATAATTATTATAATCAACTTTAAAGGGCAGGCTATAATTAGGATTTTCGCTGGTGGGTTGTAGATTGGGGCTATTTGACCAACGGCCTGCTGTTACATATACCGGTTTGTAAGGCGTTACTAAAAAAGTTCCCCTTTGGTTAACAGAATCCAACTCCCATCGTTCAGACATGGTTTGAGTTACACCCTTTGTGGTGAAAAAATTATTTTTTTGCGACAGGGTTGTTGCCGGAAGAAAAATACATATAAGCAGTACAATGCCGGTGACCTTAATAATAACTGAAGATTTTTTGCCAGGCGCATACTTGTGTAACATTGAAAATTTTTTTTCTTTGAAATAATAAGGCATATTCTGGTAGAAGGGATTTGACAAATATTATTTTTTTGCAAAACGCATTACAGCTACATCGTCTATCAGGAATGTAAGTGTCTTATCATTAGTCAAGGCATACCTGTTTACTTTTTTCAGCATGTTTAAAAATGCTTCCTCTCCGCCTCCTTCACAAAAAATCATTGTCTTTAAAGGAATCGGAAAATTTAATATTATATCCATTGATGGTGAATTTGGAAGTGAAACCATTGCAAGTAGTATTGCCACTCAACTCGTTTGATGATAAATTAAATGATATGGTTGGTTTTTTTTCAGGGTACAATCCATCAAAAGCAATTCGTATTCCTGAAATATAATTTAAATCCCAGGTGCCATTTAA
>JBBSUB010000327.1:0-4574 GCA_038235345.1 Chitinophagales bacterium | reverse complement strand
GAAGTCATTGCTATGGGTTATTCATTGTATCCAAATTATAGGGATATTTTTAATCCATCAAATAAAAACGGAAATAAAGAGATTATACTGGATGTTCAATACCAATCCGGAACAACCGGGCAGCAAAGCGATTTTATTTATCGGTTTACTCCGCTTACGACAAATACAATGAATATTCTCGGTGTTAGTTTCAATAACACTGTTGGCGGATGGAATGTGCCGACGGATGATTTAGTGGATCTGTTTGATATCAAAGATAAAAGGCTTGATGCAAGCGTTGGTATTGTAGAAGGCACTATTGATGCAAATACTAATTTTAATCCGACACGTGTAGCTAGTATTGTAAACTATGTAGCCGCACCTGGTACAGTGGCTAAATATTTTGCAAAAAAATATTATTATACACCTTACCCGAATCTTTATCGTAATACTGACCAGAATTGGCCTTTGTACAGATTATCCGATGTGAAATTAATGTTGGCTGAATGCCTGAATGAAACAGATAAACAAGGGGAGGCGCTCATCATTCTTAATGAAATCAGAACAAGAGCATTTGGTGCTGGATTAGGCCAATATACTACATCAGATCAGGTAACCTTACGTGGTTTGATTGCCAAAGAAAGAAGATTTGAACTTTGCTTCGAAAACAAAAGATATCAGGATCTTATCAGAACAGGCCAGGCAATTTCTGTATTAACTGCATACGGAGCAAAAATGAAACTAAAATACGGATACCTTTTGCCTCAAACATATAACATAACTCAAAACAGGTTACTTTACGCTATTCCATTGAGGGAGATGGATTTAAACTCAAAACTCGTTCAAAATCCGGGATATAATTAATTGAATTAAATACTATTTTTATGAATTGGAAATTAACAGAAGAACAAGTTGAAAACTTTCAGAAGAACGGATTTTTAGTGATAGAAGATTTTCTATCGCCTGAAGAATTAGAACATTGGCGTTCGACAGTAATGAATGCGGTGAAAAACAGGGCTGGACAGAAGATGCCCGGAAAAGACCTTAAAACCGGTGAAGCGGATGGAATTAATGAAGATGCTGATTACTTCGGTAAAGTCTTCGACCAATTACTTAATCTCTGGCAAACGGATGATGGCGTAAGAGATTTGATGGTAGATGAAAGAATCGGGAATATGGCTGCAAAACTTGCCGGCGTTGAAGGTATTCGTATTTGGCACGATCAGGCGTTATTTAAAAGACCCTGGGCCAATCCTACATCCTGGCATCTGGATACTCCATTCTGGTCTTTTTCTGACCGGAAAGCACTGTCCATTTGGATAGCTTTGGATGATGCGACCTTAGAAAATGGTTGCCTATTTTTCATACCCGGATCTTACCAGGAAACAACCTTTGAAAATAAAGGAATCGGGAAGAATATGGATGGAATATTTGAAGTATATCCACAGTTTGCAAAAGTAAAATCAGTAGCTGCTCCAATGAAAGCAGGAAGTTGTTCCTTTCATAATGGATTAACGATTCATGGAGCGAATGCCAATATGACCAGCGGTTACAGAAGAGCAATGACCTGTGCTTATATGCCCGATGGGAATATTTACAATGGTACTCCGAATGTACTACCTGATGCGTATGTACAATCACTGGAAATCGGTGATTTATTAAATAATGAAGAACAAAATCCATTGATTTATCCTCGTAAGAAAGGGGGCAATAATGAAGGTTGATTTTCTTTGTCCACGTTGGGGATCGGAACATATTCCGTGGCCTCTTTTTCTTGAACAAGTAAAAAATGCCGGGTACAATGGTATTGAGTGGTTTCCTTTTGGACAAGAAGAGGATATGCAAAAAGTTATTTCCTTGTTGGATAAGTATGAGCTAAAATTTTCTATTGTAATGACGGTGTTAGGTAATACTCCGGATTTTGAAAATTACTTATTCCAATTGGAAAAACAACTGCGGGAACTTTGCACAATTGGAAGCCCGCTGTTTATTAGTGCACAAGTGGGCAGAGAATATTTTAATTCAACCCAGATCGATCTGTGCCTTAATTGCTGCCAGGCAATCGCAAAGGAAAATTCCCTTATTATATACCAGGAAACACATCGGAATAAGTGGTCATTTGCTGCGCACATATTACCTGAAGTCATTAAAAGAAATCCTGAAGTTTTATATACATTGGACATATCACATTGGTTTTGCGTGTCAGAAAGTTACCTGGAAGATCAGCAGGAAGCAGTGGATATGGTCATTGAACATACGCGTCATTTACACGCAAGAGTAGGGCATACACAAGGGTCCCAGGTTACTGATCCGATGCTTCCACAATACGCTGAAGCACTGGAAATGCACCTGAAGGTTTGGGATAAGTGGATTGCAAATTCTCAAAGAAGAGGGATGAAAGTAGTGACTATTACTCCGGAATTCGGTCCGCCACCCTATCTAACATTATCAAATTCATTTACGGATGCCTGGCAAGAACAATGGCGTTTAAATCTTAGAATGAAAGACTTTTTAAACAGAAGGTATAATAATTAATTATGAAACGTAAGGAATTTCTGATAAAAGGATCACTATCTGCTGCCGGAATGATTTTTATAGATTCCATGCCTGCGTTTTCACGATCATTTCTGCACAATTCTGTTGAAGAAAACGACTTATATAAAATATTTCAAAATCCTGATAATCAATATCGTCCATTTGTTCGTTGGTGGTGGAACGGGAATAAAATAAATAAAACTGAACTCGCAAGGGAACTGAGAATTTTAAAAAATGCCGGAATAGGCGGCGTAGAAATCAATTCAATTTCCTTTCCTTCCCGCACAGATGATATGGGTGTGAAAACAGTTGAATGGCTCAGCGATGAGTGGATTGATCTTCTGAAATTCACTCTTGAGGAAGCCAAAGCTATTGGCATCCAATGTGATTTATTAGTAGGAACCGGTTTTCCTTGTGGAGCAGAATATCTGGAAGGGGAGGAACGAGCGCAAATAGTCGTCATCGGCGTTAAAAAACTAAAAGGTCCGCTGACAACTGAGATTTCAGTTTTTGATTTATTAAAAGAGGCGGATCCGGCTATTACCAATCCTTATAGTGGTCGTACGATGGAATTATTAGAGGTAAAATTGGTTCCTGATCCTATGAATAAATTAGAGGAAGCAATTGATCTATCCTCTCAGATAGCGAAAGGGAATATCAAGGTAATCGTGCCGGATGGCAACTATGCCGTGTACGGCTTGGTTAAGATTAGTGGTTTTATGAAAGTGATTCAAGGTGTTCCGGGTGGAATGGGTCCTGTTTTAAATCACTTTAATGGCGATGCGGTTACGAAGTATATGAATCGGATAACGGATTCCATTCAAAAGAAAATTGGTCCTCTTGCACCAAATATCCGGGCTTTTTTTGTAGACAGTTTGGAAACAGAAGGAGCTAATTGGTCTGAAAATATGCAAGAGGAATTTAAAGCAAGAAAGGGCTATGATATCTATCCTTATTTACCTTTTATTCTTTTTAAAATAGGGGGTATGGGAAATACCTATAACTATGACTACACAGCAAATTATGGTACAGAGTTTCAGGAAATGATTAACCGGATGAGGTATGATTTTGAGTACACTAAAAATGAATTATTTAGAGAAAATTTTATAATGAATTTTTCGAAGTGGTGTAAAGCAAACAAAATAAAATCACGTGCCCAGGCTTATGGAAGAGGTTATTTTCCTGTTGAAGGAAGTTTTGAAATTGATATTCCCGAATGCGAGACATGGCTAAAATACGGTATCGGAAAAGATATTTCTGAAGCGGATTTCACTAAATATCCCTGGCATCTTGGGCAGGGAAATACCATGATTAATAAAATCGTTTCATCTGCCGCCCATTTAAAAGATAAGAAATTGATTAGTTCCGAGGAGCTAACCAATACAGATATGGTGTTTAATGGAACATTCGAAATATTTAAAATTGCCGGTGATCAAAGTACTATTTCCGGTGTAACACATCCTGTTTTTCACGGATTTAATTACTCTCCGAAAGATGCTGCATTTCCTGGCTGGATCACTTATGGAGGGTATTTAAATGAGAAGAATAATTTTTGGCCGTACTTTAAATATTATACAGATTATCGCGCCCGATTATCCGCTTTATTGCAACAGGCTACCATGTTTGCGGACATTGCCTTACTCGCGCCGTTTCCGGATATGTGGAGTAAGGTTGGAGCTCAAAATGAGCCTTTTCCTACTGTAGTTTCTCCATCTTATCAGATGCTTATCTGGGAATCTATACACCAAAATGGAAATGCGTGTGATTATGTTTCTGAAAACGTTATTCAAGATTCTGAAGTCAGGAACGGCACATTGTATTATGGGAATAGAAAGTACAATACCTTGTTTTTAATTGAAGTGGAAAGTCTTGAACCGGCTACTGCAAAAAAAATGGTTGATTTTATTTCCGGGGGTGGAAGAATATTTTGCATCGAAACGTACCCAACGAAATCATTAGGTTGGAAGGATTTTAAGAAAAAGGATCAGGAGGTAGTGGATTTGGTCGTAAAAATGAAAAAGTTTCCGGATAGATTTATTTTTCTTAGTAAACCTGAGGAT
>JBBSUB010000326.1:0-4584 GCA_038235345.1 Chitinophagales bacterium | reverse complement strand
GTAAATAAACGATCCTTTTAAAATGCGCTGCCAGACGATATCTGTCACGGATATTCTGAATCTGTATTCCGCTAAGGCAAGTACTAAAATCACCCATGCCATCAGGAGAGATATCAGGATATTTCCAATTAATAATTTCTTTTTAAATGTGGTGGAATACAACCATAAAAAAAGGATGGAAAGGAAATTAAAAAAAGTGATGTAATAATTATTTAGTTTGTACCCGGCATAAAAACTAAGTGCCAACCCGGCAGAGGAAAGAAAAGCATGTAATAAAATTGCCGAACGTTTTTTAATAAAAGTCCCTATAATTACTTTAGAGGATTTATTCACCTGGTCTATATCTACATCAAAATAATCATTGATAATGTAGCCAGCCGCGGCTATGCATACAGAAGCTAAAACCAATATCAGAAATAATTCTCCGGATAATTTAGGAGATTCATAGCCACTGTGGCCTTCCTTGTAAGCAAACGGCAATACAAAATACCAGAAAAGAAATTGCGTGAGCACAATAAACACCAAATTTGGCCACCTTATTAGTTTAAGTACCGCAGATAATGACTTCATAAATTTTGTAGAAATTTAAACATCATGTCGAAGGCGTATTCGTGTGCAATATCCATTTATTATTTAGCTTCAATACTTTTTCAATGATATCCCGAACGCAACCATACCCTCCTTTATAAGGGGACACATATTTGCAAATATCAATGATTTCGGGGGCTGCATCTGCAGGGCAACAGGCCAAACCAACCAATTGCATGCATTCATAATCAGGAATATCATCGCCCATAAAAATCATTTCACTCAGAGAGAGATTATTGGTTGCGGCAAATTCACGTAAAAATTTCACCTTTTCAGTCACCTTCATAAAAACATGCTCTACACCAAGTATCTTTAATCTGTCCGCTACCTGTGGGGAATTGCTACCGGAAATAACTATGATCCGGAAACCGGACTTCACAGCTAATTGAAGCGCATAGCCATCCCGTACATGCATTCTTCTGAGCCACTGGTTATCATTGCCGATGAGCATGCCACCATCTGTGAGTACGCCATCCATATCAAACACAAATGTTTTAATCAACTTTAAATGCGAAAGAAAGTGCATGATGAATTATTATTTTTTGGTGATAAGTTGCAAAACTAAGTTATTGGTATTGATCCAATAAATGAAATATGTATTTCCGTAGGTTTGAAAAAGCATAGAAAGAAAAGGAATGCGAAAACGAAAGCGATTTAAAAATTTTTAAAAATATGGAATTGCTTCAGTAAATTTAAACCTGATAATGAATCTCCCCCTCCACCAGATAATTCAATAAAAAATATAAACATACAATCTCATGAGAAAAATTTCCTTATTATTTCTTTTTATAGTAACGATGCAGTTTGCAATGGCTCAAAATGGTACCGAACCTGTTTTGATCACCGATATGCTGAAAATTAAAACTATCGGAAATGTTACTCTTACAAAAGATGGTTCTAAAGCTGCCTTCACCGTAAACTCTATTGAGCCCGATGAAAAAAGCAAAAAAGATTATAATTTTAAAACTCAGATTTACAGCATCTCTACTTCCGGAAACGCTCAACCTATACAGTTAACAACTGCTCAGGAAGGCGCATCTCAACCAGCCTGGAGTCCTGATGGGAAACAACTTGCCTTTACACGCAGAGCAGGTGATAAACCTCAGATTTTCATCCTATCCATGGAAGGTGGTGAGCCCATACAATTAACGAAGTATAAATATGGAGCGTCCGGTCCAAAATGGTCGCCTGATGGAAAAAAAATCCTGTTTTCAGCAGGTATTTCTTTAGAAGAACTGTTGGCAGACACTTCATTAAACAGCGCTCAATCCCTGCCTGCCTGGCCATCAGAGAAACCTGGCTTTGTGAAGAATGAGTATTTAAAAAATAATACTTCGAAGGCAAATCCTGATGGAAATTTGGCAGAAATAAGAAAATACTTAGACAGCAACGCGATCGATAAGAAAGCAATCGTTCTGAATAAATTAAATTTCCAAAGTGAATCCGGAATCTCTTCTGATAGAAGTTTTAATCAATATTTCCTGGTTGATATGAAACAGGATGCAAAGCCTGTATCTATTACAGATGGATTCTACAGATTTGGCAGTGCAGACTTCACACAGGATGGGAAACAGATCATTTTCTCCAGTAATACAGACTCTTTGGAAAACCCTGACCGGGTAATGGAAAGCCAGGTATTCATGGCGGACATCGATGGAAAAAATATGCGGATGATCCTGGGAGAAAAAGATATGAGTTTTGGAAATGCCACTATTTCCCCCTCTGGAAAATGGCTGATCTTTACGCAAAGCAAAAGTGCTGTTGTCACCATTCCCACAATAGCGATTATGCCAATTAATGGTAATAAAAACGACATCATTACCATTCCATTCGATCGGAGTGCAGGTGATTTCACCTGGAGTAAAGATGAGAAATATGTGTATTTCACTGCTCAATCAAATGGTGGAGCATTATTATACAGAATGAATGTTTCCACAAAAAAAATAGAAACATTATCTGATTTTAATAGCGGCATTTCCAGTTTTGACCTGGCAAACAACACCATTCTGTTTGCAAAAACAGAAGTCATGAATCCATCGGAATTATATATGGCTGATGCAGGTATGAAAAATGTAAAAAAAGTTAGCCGGTTTAATGATTGGGTTAAAACAAAGAAATTGTCCTTTCCGGAAAAGAAAACATTTATAAATGACCAGGGAATGGAAGTAGAGTATTGGGCCATGAAGCCAACTGATTTCAAGGCCGGTCAGAAATATCCTTTGTTATTGGAGATTCATGGCGGACCATCTGCCATGTGGGGACCGGGCGAAAGCAGCATGTGGCATGAATACCAATATTTTTGCAGCAAAGGATACGGTATTGTTTACAGCAATCCGAGAGGTTCCGGCGGTTACGGACTGGATTTCTTAAGAGCAAATATTAATGATTGGGGAAAAGGACCTGCCAGCGATGTGTTGACCGCATTGGATAAAACGGTTGCGGAAGGTTGGGCAGACACCTCAAAATTAATGATCACCGGCGGATCTTATGCCGGATATCTCACAGCCTGGATCATTAGTCACGATCATCGTTTTGCTGCGGCCTGCGCCCAACGTGGCGTATATGATCTGCCCACTTTTTTTGGAGAAGGCAATGCCTGGAGACTTGTGCCGCTTTATTTTGGCGGCTATCCGTGGGAACCAAAAGTAAAAGAAGTACTGGTAAGAGAATCTCCTGTAAACTATGTTCAGAACATTACTACACCCTTTATCATTTTCCATGGAGCAAATGATCGCCGTACCGGATTTGTACAGGCAGAAATGATGTTCCGCAGCCTGAAAGTATTGAGCAGGCCGGTAGAATTCGTCGTTCATCCCGGTGCCACACATGAGCTCACCCGCAGCGGCGATAATCGTCAACGTATAGATCAGTTGTTAAGAACGTATGAGTTTTTTGAAAGGTGGATTAAATAGCAATGAATGGCTAAATGGTTGAATGGCTGAATTGCTTAGTTGTTGAATGGTTGAATGGATGGAGGTTTCACCAATTCTCTTTGTCTATAAGAATGCACTCTTACGCGAATATTGGACTTGGGAGTGAGCATTTGTGAAGTGGCATTATAAACATTTATTTAGTTTAGCAGTTCGATAAAACTCCAATTGAGACAAATATTGTCAGCCAATTTCAAAAAATGGAGACTAAAATTATGCTCAGAAATGATTGGTGGGACACCATCCATGGCAGGCAGACGACAAAATAAATATATTTCACTTAATAACAGGTAGAAGATTTCGCCATCATTTATACTTACCAATGGATTAAGACGAACTCCAAACTCCAAACTTCAAACTACCTCTTCCCATGCACCTTTATAATACTTTCCGTCATTTTTAAATAGGCATAGCGTAATTCCGGATAGGGTGCCAAAACCTGGAGATGGCGATTAAGGGTAAATACGTCATCACGGATTGCAGGACCAGTCTGCGTTAAAAAAGGTGAATACTTAGTAACGCGGTCGTTTACTTCTTTAATAAGCGGAAGAAGAGATTGAAATTCCAATCTTTCTTTTTTGCAAAGAAGTTCTCCCAAAGCATACATATGGTTTGAAAAATTGCTCACAAAAACGGCTGCTACATGGTACCCTAAACGTTCCTTATCATTTGCTTCAATCACTTTTCCGGAAAGGCTTTTAGCAAAACCCAGAATTTTATGGCAAATTTCCTGTGTATTGCCATCAACCAGGAATGGAATTTCGGGAATGTGTTCTGTGAATTTTGAAAGGGTTTGTAATGGATATAAAACACCGTATTTATCCGAACAATCTTTTAAGGAATTAATGGAGACCGCTCCTGCAGTATGAACAACGAATTTGTTTTTTAACCCATCTATTTTTCCGATACGGTCTAAAACTGCATCATTTAATGCCACAATATACATATCTGCTTCAGCAAAAGAAACATCGGATAAAGACGCTGCGGAAGCGCCATATAATGAAGCAAGCAAACGGGCATTTTCTATTTTCCGGCTTACAACCTGTACTAATTCATGTCCGGCTCT
>JBBSUB010000325.1:0-4590 GCA_038235345.1 Chitinophagales bacterium | reverse complement strand
ATTCCAATTGAAAGAGAAAAATCGGAAGAAGCCTTCGACGCAGCAGCTTGCATTGGTTGTGGTGCTTGTGTGGCAGCTTGTCCGAATGGATCTGCTATGTTATTTGTCAGTGCCAAAGTTTCTCAATTGTCACTTTTACCACAAGGGCAACCGGAAAAAACCACCCGTGTGATAAATATGGTTAATCAAATGGATAAAGAAGGATTCGGAAATTGCGGAAATATTTATAATTGTGAAGCGGAATGTCCAAAAGGTATTTCGGTAGAGAACATTGCCAGGATGAACCGCCAGTATTTAAGTGCAAGTTTTTCTCCTTTTATAAATGAGCGCCCTGATCCGGCGGAAAGGTAATTCATTGAAAAAAATATGTATAAACCTCATTGAAAAATGAGGTTTTTTTGTGCAATACATTTTTTATTAGCCTGATAGAATAATTGCATAAAAAAATCAACAATTAAGTGTGTTCCTCTACAAGATAATAGTATATAAAGCGTTTATTACAAGGGAAATATCGGAATAGCCAAATGAACACCGGCAGAGGTTTGCAGATTCATTCATGTCGTTTATTAAATTCTATATTCCTATATACTGAAAAAACAATGCCGTTCATGACTCCATTCATCAATTAATGCTAATTTAGCAAAACCCTAAAATCCCCTGCTTGAATTCGCAAAGAACATATTTTTTTATTTTATGCCTGCTATGTTCTGTGCCTTGTTTTTCTCAAAAAAAAAACACACCGGGTTCTAATCTTAGAAATAAGAGCATTTCTACTAAAACAAATCCGGTAAATATTGATTCCAACAGCATAATTCCGAATACAGTTCACATAAAAAATCTGGGTAAGGATGATTATGCAGTTGATTATGTAAATGCACTTATTACCTGGAAGTCATCCACCTTACCGGATAGCGTTGAAATTACTTACAGAGTGTTTCCATATAAATTAAATGCAACAGTAAACCGGTTTAACTACGATAGTATCCGGTATAACTTTGCTTTGCAGAATCCTTTCGTATTTAAAGGGGAAGCATTCCAGAATAAGATAATCGACTTTGGTGAACTAAATTATAATGGGAGTTTCGGCAGAGGCATTTCATTTGGTAACAACCAGGATGCGGTGGTGAACTCATCTCTTAATCTTCAACTGAATGGCTTCATTGGAGACAGCCTGGAATTAACAGCCGCAATCAGCGATAATAATATCCCGATTCAGCCACAAGGAAATACCCGGGATATTCGCGACTTTGACCGCATATTTATGCAGATAAAGAAAAAAGGCTGGAGCGCGAACTTTGGAGATATTGATATCCGACAAAGTCAGAATTATTTTCTGAACTTTTATAAAAGATTACAGGGCGCATCCTTTATTACAGATAATCAAATAGGAAAAAATACCAGAAATTCTTTTATAACCAGTGGTGCCATTGCCAAAGGAAAATTTACAAGAAATATAATTACAGCACTTGAAGGAAACCAGGGCCCATACAGGCTTTATGGAGGAAATAATGAACTTTATTTTGCAATATTAGCTGGTACAGAACGTGTATTTATTGATGGTAAATTATTGACCCGCGGGGAAGATCAGGATTATGTGATTGATTACAATATTGCGGAAATCACTTTTACTGTTAAGCAATTAATTACCAAGGATAGCCGGATACAAGTAGAATTTGAATATTCTGACAGGAATTTTTTAAACTCCATGATTTACGCTACCGATGAGATAAATTTTAAAAACAAAATAAAAATCAGCGTAGGTGCTTATACAAACTCTGACGCAAAAAATTCTGCCATAAACCAAACACTTTCTACTGAACAAAAACAATATCTGGCTTCCATCGGCAAAAATGTTGAAAATGCTTTTTATCCGAACGCTCAATTAGATACGTTTGCGGCAAATAAAATATTGTATGCGTTAAGGGACACTCTTTACAATGGAAATCAGGATTCTTTTTATGTCTATTCAACGGATAAAAATGCGGAATTGTACAGCCTTTCCTTTACAAATGTTGGGATGGGAAAAGGAAATTATATTGCTTCGACAGCCAATGCGAATGGACGGGTTTTTGAATGGATTCATCCTGTGAATAGTGTAAAGCAAGGAGATTGGGAGCCTGTTATTTTATTGATCACGCCGAAGAAACACCAGATTTTAACCACCTCCGCTCAATATTTATTTACGGAAAGAAGCTTTGTCAAAGCAGAATTTGCCACCAGCGATTATGATGTAAATACTTTCTCTTCAAAAAACAAAGGTGACAATAAAGGCATGGCGGCGAAAGTGGATTTTGTCGGTGAAAAAAGCATTCTAAAATCCATAAAAAAAGACCTCACCTTAAATTCTCAAATTGGATATGAATATGTAGACAAACAATTCAAACCGTTAGAAACGTTACGGAATGTAGAATTTAACCGGGATTGGGGGCTGCCTTTTTTTACTGCACCCGTTACAGAAAATATTCTGAACGCGTCTCTGCAGGTAAAAGACGAAAAAAATAATTTTTTAAAATACCAGTTCACAAATTATAATCGCAGTGATAAATATGCCGGGATAAGGAATTCTATTGAGAATGAAATGACTCTTAAAGGTTGGAAGTTTACGAACAAGATTTACTTAACCTCCATAAATAGCCCGGTACAAAGTGGTCAATTTATTCGACCTTCTATAGATATAAACCGGAGTTTCCCTGGTATTAAAAACATAAAGTTCGGGGGTGGATATACGGGTGAGAACAATCAGCAAACGAATCAGCAGTATGATACTCTTATGCCGATAAGCTTTGGTTTTAATTTGTGGCAGGTGTATTTAAAATCATCTGAAAAAAATCCCAACAGGTGGGGAATTACCTATTTTACCAGAGAAAATAAAATTCCCTTGGGGAAAAACCTGGCGACTTCGGATAGAAGCAATAACCTCAGCGGCTCTGTCGAATTGCTTCATAATGAACACCATCAATTTTCAATGACTGCGACATACCGGAAATTAAATGTTGTTTCAAAAAATATTTCCAACCTGGAAAGTGATGAAAGTATATTAGGTCGCGCTTTATATTCAGTGAATGAATGGAGTGGATTTCTGAATGGAAGTCTTTTGTATGAAGTAGGAGCGGGGCAGGAGCAAAAAAGAGAATACACATATCTTGAAGTGCCTGCAGGTCAAGGGTTTTATACCTGGATCGATTATAATAATGATGGTATTCCGCAGCAAAATGAATTTGAAATTGCCGTATTCCAGGATCAGAAAAGATGGATTCGCATTTTTACCCCGACAAATCAATATGTGAAGGCAAATTATATTCTGTTTAATTACAGTATAAGTCTAAATCCGTCGGCAATTATTAAATCATATGATGTCGGAAAATTATTGAAGTTTGTAAAGCGATTTAGCACTGCATCTTCACTTCAGATAAATAAAAAAGAAATAGCCGGAGGCTCTTTTAAATTTAATCCGTTCAATAAAAATTTAGAAGATACCAGTTTGATCACCCATTATTCATTTCTATCCAATTCGCTGTACTTTAACCGGCTGAGCAGTGTTTGGGGAATTGATATCAATCATCGGCTAAATAATAATAAAGCCTTATTAAATTATGGCTTTGAAACGAATTCCAGACGGGATCTTACACTAAAAACAAGGTGGAATATTAATAAATCCATCATGACATCGGTGACGAATAAGTACATCCGGAATGAGCTAAGCACGCCATCTTTTGAAAATAGAAATTACAAGATCAATGAATTTGCAGCAGAGCCAATGGTCAGCTATATCTATAAAAGTGACTTCCGGGTTAGCCTGATTTATTCTTATGATATCCGGAAAAATGAAATCGGCCTATTGGAAAAGGCTGTCAATAATTCAGTGACTGCCGAAATGAAATATAATGTATTATCCAGTGGTGCACTTAATGGCAGGTTTTCATTTAATCATATTAATTATACAGGAAATGCAAACAGTACCGTCGGATATATTTTGTTGGATGGATTACTTCCCGGTAAAAATTTTCTTTGGAACCTGGAACTAACAAAGAGAATTGCAGGAAATATAGAAATGAATCTTCAATATGAGGGAAGGAAAGCAGATAAAAGTATGGTTGTTCATACCGGTAGAGCGTCGTTACGGGCAATCTTTTAAATCATATAACACTAAAAATGTTAAAGACGAAATTAAGCTCCAATTTTACTAATTCTTCCAACTTTAACATTTGAACGTTAACTTATAAATCCTAACTTCTATAAAACTTTGAGAATGCCGCGGATGGTCCGAAACGTGTCTCATGATTCGCATTGCTTTGAGTTGTTCGGGTGGTTCTAATTTTTAACAGGATTTGATTTATAAAC
The DNA here is from genome assembly GCA_038235345.1 of Chitinophagales bacterium. Lineage (GTDB taxonomy): Bacteria > Bacteroidota > Bacteroidia > Chitinophagales > Chitinophagaceae > Ginsengibacter. The sequence continues at coordinate 249 of JBBSUB010000325.1, read as the reverse complement.
TGGAAAAAATCAGCTCCCCAATTTAGCCAAAGGAAATTCGTGGACACGAATTTAGGCGTGTTTCGATGCCCAGATTCGTGTCTCACAAATAGCATTTCTTTGAGTTGTTTAGATGGTTCTAATTTTTAACCAAGGATCTGATTCATAAGCTGAAAAAAATAAGCTCCCTGCTAATTTAGCCAAAGGAAATTCGTGAGATACGCATTTAGGCGGATTTCGATGCCCCGATTCGTGTCTCACGAATCGCAT
>JBBSUB010000324.1:0-4596 GCA_038235345.1 Chitinophagales bacterium | reverse complement strand
TCGGATTTTTCAGGAAAACTCCAAATTAAAGATTCATTAGTGAGTAGAGGTTTTTAGGTAAAATCAACTATTCAACAGGTTATAATTGAATTGCCACGGGTTTCAACCCGTGGATAAATTTAAAAACTCTATCGGGCTTTAGCCCAATGTCATTTAGTTAAGACAAAAATGTTACCCGTTCCGGGTTTTAAGACCCTAGATATTTATTATCTCTAAAAAAATAATATCAGCCGTTCCGGCTTTTAATCCCGAAGGAAAGATATGATTATAGCCTAAAATAGACATTTACATCTACAGAACCTCGAAGAGGTGATATATTCTCTGTAAAATCCTTAACTAAATGACATTGGCTTTAGCCCATAAATGAAATGCTTTTAACCATTATCAATCGGCGTTTAAAGTTAGAAAGCACAAGACGCACGCTCTTAAATTTATGTTGGTGAAGCAGCCACACTTTTGCCGGCCTTCAGCTATCCAGTCATCGAGAACGCTAACATCGGCGCAGAGGTTTTAGGGTAAAATATTGCAGCATCGTCCAGGCATCGGGGTTTTCCCGAAAAACGGGACAGGCCTACAGCAGGTTTTTAATTATTTGGTCTAAAATCGGAAAACCCCGCTGAAACACGATCTTAACCTTAGTATACTTTTGATAATCGACTTTCAATTTCCACCATCCATTTTCTCCCCTTAACTAAACAGGAACTCTACATCATCCTTAGTCAACTTCTTAATAAAGCTTACTTCTTCGCTAATCAATTCATCGGAGAGTGCTTTTTTCTTCTGTTGCAACTGCAGAATTTTTTCTTCAATCGTATCCTTGCAAATCATTTTATAGGCAAATACTTTTTGTGTTTGACCGATCCGGTGTGTCCGGTCTATTGCCTGGCTTTCTATTGCCGGATTCCACCAGGGATCTACAAGATATACATATTCAGCAGCAGTAAGATTCAGGCCCACACCACCTGCTTTTAATGAGATTAGGAAAGCTTTTATACTTTGGTCACCTTGAAACTCATCCACCAGAGCTTTTCGTTTGGCAGAAGGTGTTTTTCCATCAAGATATACATGGCTGATATTCTGCTGCGTAAAAGCCTCCTCTATTATTTTGAGCATTTTGGTGAACTGGCTAAAAATCAGGATCTGACGGTTGCCGGTATTTTCCAGCACTTCCCGTAGTAATTCATCCAGCTTTATACTTTCGGTTGTTTCTACTTTTTCATCTTTCACCATCGCCGGGCTGTCGCAGATCTGGCGCAGACGCGTAAGACCTTCCAGGACGTAAATAGCAGATTTATTCATTCCTGATTCATCAATTTTATTGAGCAAGTGATGGCGGTAATAATTTTTGTAATCATCATATACCTTGCGTTGCTCCGGTTGCATTTCACACCATAGAATTGTCTCTGTTTTATCAGGTAGATCTGGAGCCACCTTTTCTTTCGTGCGTCGAAGGATAAAGGGATAAATCAACTTTCGGAGGTGCTGTGCTTTTTCCTGGCTTCCAAACTTGTCAATGGGATCTGCAAATTGGGCTTTAAAAAATTCTTTATTTCCCAGAAATCCGGGATTGAGGAAATGCATTTGTGCATACAAGTCAAATGTATTATTCTGAATAGGTGTGCCACTAAGAATAATGCGATTTTTTGCCTTTAATAATTGAGCTGCTCTTGTTACTAAAGCACCCGGGTTTTTTATGCCCTGACTTTCGTCCAGAATAGCATACTGAAACTGATATTTTTGAAACTCCTCAATATCATTGCGCATATTGCCATAACTGGTTATAATGATATCATTATCTTCCAAATGCTCCTCTTCAATACGCCGATTGCTGCCGTAATGAATGTGATATTTTAAAGAAGGAGCAAACTTTTGCAGTTCACTCTCCCAATTATAAATAAGTGATGTAGGGACTACCACCAGATTGATAACTCCAGAATATTTCTCTTTCACAAATTGTAAAAAGGAAATTACCTGTAATGTTTTTCCAAGACCCATGTCATCCGCAAGACAGCCACCCCACCCGATCTCATCCAATGCCTGCATCCATTGAAACCCACTATATTGATACGGCCTTAATTGGGCTGTGATCTTTTCACTCAGGGGTTTGGATTGAAAATTTTCAATATTTTCTAATTTCTGTTTTTTATCAGCCAGTTCTTTTAAGATATCTTTTTCCTCGATAAGAGAATGCAAATTATAGATCATCGTAAAGTGCATTTTATTTACCCGGAGACTTCCGTTTTTTTCTTCTCCCATTTTCATCAGCATACCAAAACGTTCCAACCAATCTTCTGGTAATGCTCCAAGCGAACCATCAGCAAGTACCACAATTTTCTGATCACTTCTGATGGCTTTTTGTATATCCCGTAAAAGAACTTTTTGACTCCCGAAAGTGACTAAAATCTTCAAATCAAACCAATCAGTGCCACTCGTGGTTCTCATTTTCCAGGATGGTGTGGATGTATTGTAACGGAATTTTTTAAGGTTCTCCATTCCCTTTACAGTAAAACTTTGATCTTGTAATGTCCGGATGGTTTTTAAGAACCATTGGTTCTTCATCACATCAGTAAAAGGTAAATAGTAAAAGGGTTTTAGTAATTGTTTGGAAAAAGATGGATGAAACGATCGGAGCTTCTCATAAAATTCTTTCTCTGATTTTTTATTCCTTTCGATTAAATAAGAACCTTCCTTTTTATGGACAATTATTGCTGATTCTTCATCATACTCAACTAAAGTATCTTCATACATAAACTGGGGTATCATCATCATAAACTGATTCAGATACTCAGCAACCATTACCTGGGATTCGGGTTCTACTTCACGTCTTTCAAATAATAATTTGGGATCTATTTCTACCTCATATTGTTCCTGCAGAGGAGGGACAATTTTCAGCAAAACATTAAATTGCTCTTTTATAGGAAATTCAAGAACACCTTTTTCAAATTTTTGCAACAATTCTAAATGAGCATAATCGTCGAAGAAATAAAGTTTATCAGCAAATTCTATAAAAAGAATTCTTTGACCATAAGAATTGAACTGCGTAATTTTTTCGCCTTCAATAGTAATAATTAATTGTATTTTAATCGATTTTTTATCAGAAGTAACTTTAAAACTCAATGATGGAAATGAATCCCCTAATTGCAATGGCTTAATATTGGGGGAATTAAATTTCTTTCCTCCTGGCAGCATGAATATATTCTGCTGTTGAAGTAGAAAAGGCCAAAGTTCTTTTAATTTGCTATGGTAGTATTTCTGGATCGTTTCAAGTTGCCTTTCGTTTAATCTAGATTCAGTGGCAAGAAAAGTTGAATGCTGTGCATTTCCTCTGGCGAGGATGTTATACTGGATATAATCAATACTTAATTGGTCAAAAATCTGCTTCTGGTCATCCGATAATAAATTTTGATAATCAGGAAATTGTTTCTTTAATAAAGTGAATTTTACAAAGGAATTCTTTCCATCTTTTGCATTAATAATCAGAAGCTGAAGAGTGAAACCGATGTGCTTTTTCTCTGCGAAATCAAAGAGAAAACCTATATGCGAATTTTCAGGTTCATTTGGCCTGTAGATAGTCTTTATTTCTTTCGGTTTTTTAGGTTGTGCTTTTGTAGTGGTTGTATTTTTTGCATTGGAAGAGTGCCCATTATTGACAATGAAAAGCGCCGCGGCTGCGCAGTGTTTACAGTCAAATTCATCATCAAAAATGTGGCAGGTGCATTCAATATTTAAAAATTCTTCATCGCTACTCATTAAAAAAGCGACATCATACTTTTTATTTGTTTTTCCGCTTTCGGGAACAATCAGACGAAAAGTTCTTTTTGTTCTTTTTTTAATGACGATTCCCCGACCTTTTTCATTATATAATTCCGATCCCTTTACAATGTCGTCAAAAAGTCCAGCCTCAAGATATTCTTCAACCAATTCTTTCATATCCATAGCTGCAAAGAAAGCTATTTCTGTAGAAATTAAGCAGGCCTTTAACGATTAGATTAAATATTCTGATGAGCTAAGGTTATTTTAGAGAAAGAATTACAATATATTTTCCCATATCGTTTTATCAGCATCTAATTTCTTGAATTTGCCCGCTCTAATAGCTGCTATTCCCTTTTCAATAGCTTCTATATTCTTAGGATCATTCAAAAAGGGATCATCACTTATACGCTCCCATTTACGTAACTCAAAAGTTTCTGTTTTTCCTCGTTGAATAATAACACGTTCTTTATCTGCTAAATCCAAATATTTCTTTAGATTTCTTCTTAATTCACCTGGGCTGATGACTACCATAATTTAAAATTTCCGGCATTATACTCCCTGCCATTATGATGTTCAAATTTACTCTAATTTTGAATTAATATTAAATTCAACATCATGGATAGAATTGTTATAGAAGTTGATGATGACAGAAAAAAAATGGCGCTTGTCCTCTCAAAAACAAAGAGAAAAAGTTTCCCCCGGAATTAATATTCTTCTATCTAAAATGTTGGCAGATTCCAAAGAAAAATTTAAAAAATATCTTGATGAGTTAGGTGAAACTATGAAGCAGAGTGGCCTAACGGAAGATATTCTTAAAGGAATATTGGAAGATGATAGGTAGTT
>JBBSUB010000323.1:0-4641 GCA_038235345.1 Chitinophagales bacterium | reverse complement strand
TCGGAAATTTGTGCAGTTGAAACATTGGTTCCAAGGTAAAGAAACAAAAAGAAGGAAAAGATATTTTTACCCATAAGTTGTAGCTTTGCAGTTAAAGATAATAATAATTTATTATCTATCCCTTCATTTAAAACAATTGGAAAACAAAAAAATGAGAGTAGCAGTAATTGGTGCAACGGGCCTTGTAGGTAGTAAAATGTTGCAGGTTTTGGAAGAAAGAAATTTTCCTCTAACTGAACTTATCCCGGTAGCTTCAGAAAAAAGTATTGGTAAAGAAATATCTTTCAAAGGAAAAAAATATAAAGTGGTTTCTGCGGAAGATGCAATAGCCATGAAACCGGACATCGCTTTATTTTCCGCCGGAGGCGAAACCTCCCTTTCCCTGGCTCCTAAATTTGCCGAGGCCGGCACAGTGGTTATTGACAATTCTTCTGCGTGGCGGATGGATCCCTCTAAAAAATTAATCGTTCCGGAAGTAAATGCTTCAACGCTTACGAAGGAGGATAAGATCATAGCAAATCCGAATTGCTCAACCACACAAATGGTACTGGTTTTAAAACCTCTGCATGAAAAATACACCATTAAGAGAGTAGTGATCTCAACCTACCAAAGTGTTACAGGAACCGGCGTTAAAGCGGTGGCGCAAATGAATAATGAGCGTAATAATGTGGAAGGAGAAATGGCCTATAAATACAAAATAGATCAAAACGCGATTCCTCATATTGATGTGTTCCTGGATAACGGCTACACGAAGGAAGAAATGAAAATGATCAATGAAACAAGAAAGATATTAGGAGATGATTCCATCAACCTAACGGCTACCTGTGTACGCATCCCGGTAATAGGAGGACATAGTGAGAGTTTAAATATCGAATTTGAAAACGAATTTGATTTGAAAGAGGTTCGCGATATTTTAGCTGCTGCGCCTGGTGTAATCGTGGAAGATGATCTGGATAATTTCCTGTACCCAATGCCGATAACTGCCCATGAAAAAGACGACACGTTTGTTGGCAGGATCCGTCGCGATGAATCACAGGCAAAAACGCTCAATTGCTGGGTTGTAAGTGATAATTTACGAAAAGGTGCTGCTACAAATACTGTTCAAATCGCGGAGTATCTTGTAGAGAAAGGATTGGTTTAGAGAGTAATTATTGAATTACTTTATTATTAAATTATTGAGAATTTTCCGCGGTAAAAGCGATTCGGACAAAGACTGAATTCATCCAAAATAAAAAACCGGGAAGGTGTATTTAGCCAACATTAAATAAGCTGAAAATATACTTCCCGGTTATGTTTTATACTAATCTGTATGGCGCGTTTGAAGATGATCAAATTCTAAACCATCCGACTAAAACTTTCTATATAACTCCAACTTCATACATTATTTCCCTTGAGCCCTTCATCTTAAAACTAACCCGGTCTGCGATAAAATTGGAAAACTCCGTTGAGTCTCAAAATCAAACTTCAAACTCCAATCCCGACTATAAACTTCAAACTAAAAACTCCAAACTGTATACTATATCTATTTCAGATTCCATACCAGTATCAGGACGCATTGTTAAACCATTCACGTGGTAGTAATAAAACGTCCTTTTCAATTAACTTTGCACGATGAAGCGTGTTGTTGTTGGTTTATCCGGAGGAGTTGATTCCAGCGTCGCTGCTTACCTATTAAAGGAGCAGGGATACGAAGTCATTGGTATGTTTATGCGTAACTGGCATAATGCTGAAGTCACTTTATCGAATGAATGTCCCTGGGTGGATGATTCTAATGATGCTATGCAGATTGCTGAGCAATTGAAAATACCTTATTATGTAATTGACCTGAGTAAGGAATATAAGACGAAGATTGTCGATTATATGTTCTCTGAATATCAAAAAGGAAGAACGCCGAATCCGGATGTGCTTTGCAACCGCGAGATTAAATTTGATGTGTTCCTAAAAGCTGCTTTAAAACTGAATGCCGACTTTGTGGCAACAGGCCACTATTGCAGAAAAACGACCGATGAAAATGGGCGTCATCACTTACTGGCAGGTAAAGATCCTCTCAAAGATCAGTCTTATTTCTTGTGCCAGCTTAGCCAGGAACAGTTGGCAAAGGCAATTTTCCCAATAGGAGAATTATTGAAATCCGAAGTGCGGGAAATTGCACGTAAGGCTGGATTAGCCACGTCAGAAAAGAAAGATTCCCAGGGTTTATGCTTTATCGGAAAGGTGGATTTGCCCACCTTCCTGCAACAGCAACTGGAACCTAAAAAAGGAGATATCATAGAAATTGAAAGCAATTTGGAAAAATTGAGAACGTATCAACAAATTCCCATTTCGATCGAAAATGTGGAGGAGCTTGCGAAACCTGTTGAGTATGAAAGAGAGGAAGGTGTAAAGGTAGCCGAACACCAGGGAGCACATTATTATACGGTAGGGCAAAGAAAAGGCCTTCACATTGGTGGCCGGCCAAATCCTTCCTTTGTTTTGCAGACAGATACCGTTCAAAACGTAGTATTTAGCGGGCAACTGGCAGAGCATCCGGGCCTAAATCGACATGCGTTAAAAATTCAACCTGACGAGATTCATTATGTGAATCCTGATCACAAGCTGGAAATTGGAGAAAGCCGTGAAATGGATGTTCGCATACGTTACAGGCAGCCTTTACAAAAAGCGACGCTGGTGCGGAAAGATGACGGGCTTTATATATTATTTGAGAATTTGCAAAAAGGCATCGCTTCCGGACAGTTTACAGCCTGGTATGACGGCGATGAATTGATTGGTTCCGGGGTCATAGCATAATTGTTTTTGTAAATCATTCAGCAGAAAGACGTTATTTATTCATTAGAATTTAATTAGTAATGGTCCAGAATAATGTACGATCAGTAAATATTATTAGGATAATTCGGTTATAATTATAAAATTCAAATAAAATCATAAGATCGTTCTTTATTTTATAAATTATTTTATATTTGCTGAATCATTAGAGCGTTTCTAATGATTAGACTGAAACCATAAAAAATATTTAAGTAAAATATAGAAATGTTAGATTTAGAAACAATGTCAGATATTCAACCGCTTGTAGAGGAAAAAATCCACCCTTCTTTGGAACATTTAATACTGCCTCAAGAGTACCGTTCACTTACCTCTCCATTACAGACAGCTAAGTCATTTCAAAAAATCAAATCTTTTATTGAGGAGCATCTTGAAAGGGATTTAAATTTACACCGGGTAAGTGCTCCCCTATTTGTGCGTCAAAATACGGGCATAAATGATGATTTAAATGGTGTGGAACGCGCTGTATCCTTTCCTATAAAGGGAATGAATGAAGAACGTGCCGAGATCGTTCAGTCGCTTGCAAAATGGAAGAGAATGGCTCTGGCAGAATACAGTGTGCCGGCAGGAGAAGGGATATATACAAACATGGTAGCTGTGCGCCCGGATGAATATCCGGATAATACACATTCTTTATATGTAGATCAATGGGATTGGGAAATGCACATCACAGAACCTGATAGAAAAGTTGCTTTTTTAAAGTATACAGTAGAGGTATTATATAACATTCTAAAGAAGGCAGAGCTCTTTGTGGAACACCTACATCCGGAAATTCATCCGATACTCCCGGAAACAATTCATTTTATATATGCGGAATCACTTTTACAGCTTTATCCTGATTTAACTCCTCAGCAAAGGGAAACGAATATTGTGAAGAAATACGGGGCTGTATTTATTATTGGTATTGGCCATCCGTTATCTGATGGAAAGCAACATGATGGCAGAGCACCGGATTATGATGACTGGAGTACCGCAAATGAGGAAGGTTTCACCGGCCTTAACGGAGATATTCTTGTTTGGAATCCGATACTGAAAAGGACTTTTGAACTTTCCTCCATGGGTATCCGGGTGGATAAGAAAGCTCTTTTACATCAACTGAATATTAGAGGTCAGCAGAAACGCCTGGATCTTCTGTATCACAGAACCTTGATGGCAGATCAACTTCCACTCACAATGGGAGGAGGAATAGGTCAATCAAGAGTGGGGATGTTTTTATTACGTAAAGCGCATGTAGGGGAGATTAGTGCAGGTATTTGGCCCGAAGAGATGGTGCATGTGTGTAAAGCACACGGGATACAATTATTATAAGAATTACTAGAATTGTTTCAGAAAATTTTATTCTACCATAATAGTAGAGTCCTAAATTTTCACCCACTGTCTGACCTTCGGTACCGACAACTAGCAGCGTATGTTCCAGGGTCAAGGTCGGTACCGCAGGTCAGACCGTTATATTCAAGGTCGGCACCGCAGGTCTGACCTGTTACATTGTTCTGGGTCAAGGTCGGTACCGCAGGTCAGACCGGTTATATTGTTTCCAGGTCAAGGTAGGCACCGCAGGTCAGACCGGTTACATGTAAGCACCCTAATAATTTTAGAATTCCATCTTTGTAAAACCTTATTCTATCATAATAGTAGAGTCCAAAATTTCACCCGCTGTCTGACCTTCGGTAGCGACAACTACCGGCGTGTGTTCCAGGGTCAAGGTCGGCGCCGCAGGTCAGACCGGTTACATTGTTTTCAGGTCAAGGTCGGCACCGCAGGTCAGACCGGTTACATTGTTTTCAGATCAAGGTCGGCACCGCAGGTCAGACCGGTTACATT
>JBBSUB010000322.1:0-4645 GCA_038235345.1 Chitinophagales bacterium | reverse complement strand
TAAAAACACAGGGAATGATTTATTTCAACCTGCAATTTATTTACCATGATGGCTGGAAGAACACAAAGTCGAAGTGCTGAAAATTTTGAAAGAGAAGGGTCAACATTTTTTCAAAAAGACTGATTTGTTACATGAATGCCATAGGCATGGTTCATTTTGTAACTACGGACTTTAGTCGGTAGCCTGAACTGAATTGGAGGATGAGATATGTGCTTTCAACTCTATCTTCAAAATTACCTATAAAAAAGTGCCTTCCTCTCTGCCAATGATGTATTAAGATATTGAGTCAGGAAGCTTTCCTGTGTTCCAAGATTGTTTTTCAGCTTGACAATCCTTTCTCTTTCAGGCCATGTACCCATAACAAGTTTTGCGTTTGATTGGTCTATTTTATCCAGGTATTCTAAAGCCCGGGCAATTTTATCCCGGGCTATTGTCAATAGTTTTTTTAATTCGGCATCGGATTTTTGGAGCAGGGTAAGGTCATTCCTGAATTCAATAAATGTGTTCATCAACCTGACTGCATCGTTCAAATTTTGGGTGGCCAAATCATGCCATTCCACCTGTTCTCCCTGGCGCTCAATTTCCAGGTTCATTTTTACAACACTTAAATTTGTTTTCGCGTTTCGATTTTGAGAAGCAGCATTTAAAATTCTCCGTTCAGCGGATTCAAGTTTTCCGATACTATCCATTTGCAACCAGGCAGAGAGTGAATCCTTAAAATTGAGGGGCCCGGATATGTGCTGCATGGTGCTTCCTTTTTTTACCTGGCCTTCATTGTAAGGATGTGCTAAAAACTGCCACAACGGATCAAAAGGAATATGTGTGGTAATAAATTCCTCCGGTGCAACCATAAAATATTGAAATTTTCCACCTTCGTCCCAGGTCGGATCAAAGAAATACCATTCCTTATTTACCTGGACTGTCACCCAGGAATGGGCTCCTTCTGCGATCTGGTTATTCATTTGTGTAATACCTTCGATTACATAAGATTGAAAACCGGCTTTTTGGCAAATATCATTGAAGATGCCTGCGAAATTTTCACAAACCCCCCGTCTGCGGGTAAATGCCACATATACCTTTGCATTTTTATCCGGCCCTGCATTCATGGCGAATGCGCCGGTTTTATCGTAATGGATATTTTGCGTGACCCAGGAATAAATGCCCTTTATTTTTTCCGCTTCTGTAGAATATTTTGAGAGAATAAAAAAGGCAACATCTTGCGTTGATTGAAAATTCTTGTTTTCACGCTCATTTGTTTTTAAATCACGGGAAAAGGAAGTGGGTTTTTCTTGTGCAAAGCCGAAAGTATAAACCCCACAACATAGTAGTATGAAGACGAGCTTTATCATGCCATGAAGTTATTTATTTTCTATGGGAAATAATCAGCTTAATTCCCGTGCAATTGTTAAAGGTTTGAAACCTGAAACCTAACCTGGACAAGCCAGAACCAAAAAGATAGTAGGTAGTAGGTGGTAGGTAGTAGGTTGTAGGTTGTAGGTAGTAGGTTGTAGGTAGTAGGTTGTAGGTAGTAGTAGGTAGTAGGTGGTAGGTAGTAGGTTGTAGGTTGTAGGTAGTAGCTTTTCTACTTGATAACTGCCTGTTCGTAATTTTTTTTCCAGAATGAAAAAAGAAGAGAGATTAACTTTGAATCTATATGCCTCAATGAGGAACATAGCTCAAAGGAGCTGACATAAACAAAAAAGGTGCTCACGTATTTGAGCCAGATTAGTTTCCGATCTGATTTCTAGTAAGAATAAACACGGAAAAAGAAAGGCCCATTACGAAACATTATTGATCAGAAACTACTGATCGTAATGCGATAGCTAAACTTTTTTCAAACTCTTGCCAATTTTGGCTAAGATTTGAGTTGTTAGGCCTAAAACCTAAAACCTAAAACCTGACACCTAAAACCTGACACCTGACACCTAATCCCTGACACCTAATCCCCTATGCCGATAATATCTCCCGCTCACTCACCTCCAGATCTGTCGCAATATTTGGTGCAGTAGGCCTGGTAGTAAAAAAAATAAAGAGAAGTGCAAGTACTATAAATAAAATAAGGAACTGATTGGTTAGCAGAAAAAGAACGATGACAATTAAAGCGGCTCCCTCTAAAATGGCCCAACGCGTAATATTGGCACTCCGGTAAGCGTCTAATTTTTTGGATAAGGTTAAGTTATTTTGATTTATCTTTTTTAATCTTCTTTTATAGAGCATCCTGGCCAGGACAATAGCGACGACTTCTATTGAGGCGGATAATAAGATTAATTCCGGTCCATATTTACCCAACACAGCCGGGAAAAGATTTAAAGAAACAAGTAAAGTCGCGATAAGGACAAATATAATTTGACCGGCAAAAAGAGCAAAATGTAAAATAAGCAATCCTTTTACTTGCGGTGGAGGTGTTGGTTCCATGAGTTCGTTTAATTGAATGTTTTGGAGGTGCAAGTTATACCAATAATATTTATCATTTACTCCGGAATTGCCTCGTATTATACCGGTATTAATTGTTTAGGTTAAATGGTAAACTTGCTAAATGAAACTGGCTCAAAACTCAAGGCTCTATGCATTTCCAATCTTTTTTTTCAATTTCATAAACAAAATTCAACTTCGGCGCCTCGCCAAAGTATTCAACGATCATTTCTCCTACTTTACGGGCGGGCAGTTTTTCTATAGATTTTTGGGAACGGAAATTTGTTGCTCCAATATGAAAGATTACTTTATCTGCAAAGGTGAAAGCATGATTGAGCATGAGAGTTTTTAAATTTCGATTGTTACTTTTCCCCCAGTTTTCCCTGGAAAAAAAAGTATAACCGATCTCAATAGATCTTGCTTCCGGATTCCAGCCGTAATACCGGGAGCTTCCAATGACTTCCCCGCTTTCTTTATTGAAAACAATAAAAGCGCCCCCGGATTCTATTGCACCCTTAAAGAAATTTTGGAAATCTGGTTTTTGATACCTGTTTTTGTTTGGATGCTGATCCCAGATAAGCGGGTCTGAGGCCGCCTTAAAAAGTTGGTCGAAATCTGTTTCTTTCAATGGCCTTGAAATTATAAAGTCATTTTCGAGGGTTGGTTGGAGGTCCATAATACGTATTTAATTGTTAAGGATTTAAATCTAATATTAATTTTTGTAACTATTCAGTGCTCAATTTATCTATACGTTTCAAAGTGCTCAAAATATTTGATCCATTTTAGATTAGTGTTGATTACAGTCTTAGAATGACAAATATAGCTACGCTTTCATCAATCTTAAACTGACAGGGTATTTTTTGTTTCACTCCAGCTCTTTATTGAATTTCAAAACTTTTTTATCATGAATTAAAACATGGCTTTAGCCTGTAGGTTAAAAAAATAATGTCCGCGGGCTTCAGGCCCAAAACAGATTTTTTACTTTTTTTAAAAGGGGAAATTTGCATTTTAAAGGGAAGAAACCGGGTGCAAAAATCAAAAAAAATAAAACAGAGAGTTGGGCTCACATGACGCAATCCTAACATCTCCGGCTAAAGCCTGAGTCTATTCAAACAGACTACCATCTGCTAGTATTGAATAGTTACTGATTTTTTGTAAACAAACGGATAAAAAAATTGTCGTTCACTCTATAAAGTTATTTTTGCCAAAATTTTTTTTATGGATTTTCTTCTAAACCCTGAAATATGGGCCTCTCTAATTACCCTTACTTTACTCGAAATTGTGTTGGGTATTGATAATATTATTTTCATTTCCATTATGGCAGGCAAGTTGCCTTTGGAAAAGCAACGGAAGGCCCGCCAGGTGGGGCTTGCCCTGGCGATGATCACAAGAATATTACTTCTTTTATCTCTTACCTGGATCATGACACTCACTGATCCTATTCTGAACATCGGTGCTTTTCTGAATATCAGCGATCCGGAATGGCTTGAGAAATTGAATTTATCCGGCAGGGACCTCATTTTGATCATTGGTGGATTGTTTTTGATTTACAAAAGCACGTCAGAAATGCACGATAAACTGGAAGGGGAGGAGCACGAGCAAAAGACAAAAGGGGTCGTTACCTACTCAGGTGTGATCATTCAAATACTTTTACTGGATGTTGTTTTTTCATTGGACTCCGTGATTACTGCTGTGGGTATGGCAAAGCACATTGAGGTAATGATCGCTGCTGTGGTCATTTCTGTTATTGTGATGATGTTTTCTGCGAAAGCCATCAGTGATTTTGTAAATAAACATCCAACTGTAAAGATGTTGGCTTTGGCCTTTTTATTAATTATTGGCCTATCACTTTTTGCGGAAGGGTTTGAACAGCATATTCCAAAAGGGTATATTTATTTTGCCATGGCTTTTTCTGTTTTTGTAGAGATGTTGAACCTGCGTGCAAAATCAAAAAATGGCAAGAGCGTTCATCTGCATAATGTTCCCACAGAAGACGATATCGAAATAAAAAAAGAAGAGTCCGCTGAAGAGAGCCTGTAATGGTTTGCCGTTTTTATGCTCTAAATGAAATACATTTTTTCTTCCTGCAAATCTTTTGAAAATAGGTTTGTCTCTACTACGGGTAAATTCTGTAGGAAGTATACGTGTATAATTTTTTCTTACAAACCTGATAAACCTTTTTTTTCTTTTTATTATTTTTGTCTCATTATAATTTGATTATATTCAATTATCT
>JBBSUB010000321.1:0-4651 GCA_038235345.1 Chitinophagales bacterium | reverse complement strand
GGCGTCTTTTTGCTCAAAGAATTATCAGCACATACAAAAGATTCAATTATCAGTTATGGTGAGATATTATCTACAAGAATCTTTTCAGCAAAACTGGATTCCTTAGCATTAGAGAATACCTGGAAAGATTCCCGGGAAGTATTAAAAACTAATTCAGAATACGGTCGTGCCTCTGTCAATTTCTCACAAACCAATATCATGTTTAAAGAGTTTTTACCAACACTTAAAACAGGTTTTTTAATTATGCCGGGTTTTATTGGTTCCGATAAAAACGGGAGTACCACTACTTTCGGAAGAGGTGGATCTGATTATACTGCTTCTGTTCTTGCAGCTGTATTGAAGGCAAGCGCGGTGGAAATATGGACGGATGTTTCCGGTATGATGACCGCAGATCCAAACCTGGTTTCCAATGCAAAAATCATTCATTATATATCCTACCAGGAAGCAATGGAGTTATCCCATTTTGGGGCAAAAGTTATTTATCCCCGAACCATTCAGCCCGCTATGAATTCCGGCATCCCGATTCTGATAAAAAATACGTTTGCACCAGAAGATGAAGGAACAAGGATTCAAAAAGTACCTTATTTAAATGGAAATAGTATCCGGGGAATTTCGAGCATTAACAAACTGGCCTTGCTCAGCCTGGAAGGCAGTGGCATGGTGGGTATTCCCGGCTTCTCTAAGCGTATGTTTGAGGCTTTATCTAATGAAAAAATTAATGTGATTCTGATTACACAAAGTTCTTCTGAGTATTCGATCTGCGTTGCCATAGAGGAAGAATTTGCGGATAGGGCGAAAGAGGTGATTGATGAGGCATTTTCGTATGAAATTGAAACCGGAAAATTGCATTCTCTTGTTGTAGAGAAATCACATGCCATTGTTGCCTTAGTGGGGGATAATATGAAAAATCATCCTGGTATCAGTGGTAAAATGTTTGGTGCTCTTGGTAGAAATGGTGTGAATGTTCGGGCAATTGCACAGGGTTCTTCAGAACGAAATATTTCGGCAGTTATCTCTATGAAGAATGTAAAAAAAGCTGTGAATGTTTTGCATGAAGAGTTTTTTGAAACGACCTATAAACAAATCAATTTATTTATATCCGGGGCAGGAAATGTGGGTAGTAAATTATTGGCTCAAATAAAAGAACAACAACATTATTTACAGGAAGAAATGCGTCTTCAGGTAAGAGTAGCCGGTATTGCCAATAGTCGTAAAATGTTTTTTGCTGAAAAGGAAGTGGATTTGTCCAGGTGGAAAGAGCAATTAATGGAAGGTGAACCAATGAATATTGGTGAATTTACAAACAGAATCACCAGTATGAACTTGCGTAATTCTATTTTTGTGGATGTAACTGCCAATAGCGAAATCGCTGCCATTTATCCGCAGTTTTTGAAGAAAAGTATCTCCGTTGTGGCTTGTAACAAAGTTGCCTGCTCTTCCTCTTATGAATATTATAAGGAATTGAAACACCTATCCAGGGAATTTCATGCGCCTGTATTGTTTGAAACGAATGTGGGAGCTGGTTTGCCGGTAATAGGAACTCTAAACGACCTGATGAGAAGCGGCGATAAAGTAACAAAGATCGAAGCGGTTTTAAGTGGAACATTGAACTTTGTTTTTAATAATTATACAGGGGAGAAAAGTTTTGCTGAAATAGTCAGGCAGGCACAGGATGAAGGATATACAGAACCCGATCCACGCCTTGATTTGAGTGGTGTGGATGTTGCCCGTAAAATAATGATTCTTGCACGTGAATCCGGGGAAGTGTTGGAAATGGAAGATATCGTGAATAACTCTTTTATGCCTGCTTCCTGTATGAAAGGTGATGTAACGAATTTTTATAAGGAAATGGAAAAGCATGAAGCTCATTTTTCGGCCTTAATGAAGGCAGCATCAGATGAAGGAAAGAAACTAAAATTTGTGGCTTCGTTTGAGCATGGAAAAGCGACCGTCGGACTTCAGCATATAGATCCTGCCCATGATTTTTATCATCTTTATGGAAAGGATAATGCTGTGTTGTTTTACACACTTCGGTATGCTGAGCAGCCGCTCGTCATTAAAGGAGCTGGTGCAGGAGCGGAAGTAACGGCTTCTGGCGTTTTCGCGGATATTATACGTGCGGGTAGTTAGGCTGATTTAAATGAAATAATAAATGAAGATTATAAAAGCTTCATTGCTAAACATGTTTACATGAAAGAGTTACAGGTAGATTACGACCGGAAAATAAAAATTCATGCACCCGCCACCATCGCCAATATTGTTTGTGGCTTCGATGTGTTGGGAATGGCATTAAATGATCCTTACGATGTGATGGAACTTTCAATCAGTAAAGAGCCCGGCATACGGATTAAGCATATTGATGGTTTTAATCTTCCGGAATGCCCGGAGAATAATGTGGCCGGCGTGGCATTACTGGAAATGATGAAGGAACTTGATCCCTCTATTGGATTTGATTTGGAAATAAACAAACAAATAAAACCGGGTAGTGGCCTGGGTTCCAGCGCGGCAAGTTCCGCTGGTGCAGTCGTTGCGGCCAATCATTTATTAGGAAATGTATTCACAAAACAGGAATTAGTCACCTTCGCTATGATGGGCGAAAAATTAGCCTCCGGCGTAAAGCATGCGGATAATATTACACCTTGTATTTATGGTGGTGTCACCTTGATACGTTCCATTTTTCCGCTGGATATTGTCTCTCTTTCCTCTCCACCAATGTATGTGACTGTTGTGCACCCGCAAATAGAAGTGAAAACCTCTGATTCCAGGGAGATACTTCGCAAAGAATTATTACTGAAAGATGCCATTAAACAATGGGGAAATATTGCCGGCCTGGTAGCAGGCTTTTTACAAAACGATTATGGATTGATCAGTCGTTCTCTGGAAGATGTGATCATAGAACCCGTGCGCAGTATGCTTATTCCTGGTTTTGATGAAGTAAAAAGAAGAAGCAAAGATGCCGGTGCATTAGGTGGTGGTATTTCCGGTTCAGGTCCATCTGTATTTATGCTGTGCGAAGAAAAAAATACAGCACTAAAAGTAGAAAAAATCATGCAGGATATTTATGACAGCACAGGATTGAAATACAATACCTATGTGACAACGATTAAGCAATCAGCGATGAGCAATGAGCCATGAGCCAAGCTGACAGCATTGAGCCTTTAGCTTTTAGCTGTGAGCAGCCAAACTCCGAACTCCGAACTCCGAACTCCGAACTCCGAACTCCGAACTCTGAACTCTGAACTCTGAACTCTGGAACTACAAACTACAAACTTCAAACTTCAAACTAATGTTCTTCTACAGTCTAAATGGAAATTCTCCGAAAGTAAATTTTAAAGATGCTGCAATTTCAGGACAGGCGCCGGATGGCGGTTTGTATTTCCCGGAAAGTATCCCGATGCTTGAAAAGGAGTTTATTGAAAATATTGATCAATATTCGAATGAAGAAATTGCTCTTAAAGTGATTGCTCCGTTTGTAGGCGATTCAATCCCGGAAGAAGAATTACGGAAAATAGTCGCGGAGACAATCAACTTTGAAATACCCGTGGTGAAAGTGGAGGAAAACATTTTTTCCCTGGAACTTTTTCATGGGCCAACACTTGCTTTTAAGGATGTTGGTGCCCGGTTTATGAGCCGTTGCCTGGGTTATTTTGTTCGTGAAAATCCGGAGAATTTCAAGAAAAAAATTACCGTGCTTGTGGCTACTTCTGGTGACACGGGTGGCGCCGTTGCGAATGGTTTTTATGATGTGGAAGGAATTGAAGTCGTGATTTTATACCCTTCGGGAAAAGTAAGCAGTGTGCAGGAATTACAACTGACCACCTTAGGAAAAAATATTACGGCACTTGAAGTAGACGGAACGTTCGATGATTGCCAAAAAATGGTCAAGCAGGCATTTACGGATGAAATTTTGCAGCAGGAGTTATTTCTGACGTCTGCTAATTCCATCAATATTGCCCGCTGGCTTTCGCAACAGTTTTATTATTTCTTTGCTTTTAAACAATGGAAGGATAAAGGAAATCCACCTGTTATCAGTGTTCCAAGTGGAAATTTTGGAAATATCTGTGCCGGGCTTTTGGCATACCACAGAGGTTTACCGGTGCATCATTTTATAGCTGCCTGCAATGCAAATGATGTTTTCCCCGCTTATTTAGAGACGGGAGAATATGTTCCAAAAAAATCTGTTGCCACTATTTCCAATGCAATGGATGTAGGCAATCCAAGTAATTTCGTGCGCATTGTCCGCTTATTTGAAGATCAATTCCCTTCCATAAAAAAAGCGATCAGCAGTTATACAATTTCTGACGAGGAAACGAGAAAGGTCCTAAAAGAAGTTTACCTGGATCATCAATATTTATTAGATCCACATGGGGCAGTGGCTTACGCCTCTTTAAAAAAGTACCTGAAGAAAAATCCTGGTCTAAAAGGCATGATCCTGGAAACCGCCCATCCTGTAAAATTTTATGATATGGTAGAACCCGTTATCGGGGAGAAGATTCCTTTGCCTGGTTTAATTGAAGCGTTATTAAATAAGGAAAAGAAGACGATCCTGATGAAAGCGGATTATCAACACTTAAAAAATTACTTACTAATGGGAGAAGCCTAAATTGATTTCTTATTATTTTTTTGATGTATTTCAGTTGAAAATAGGTTT
>JBBSUB010000320.1:0-4674 GCA_038235345.1 Chitinophagales bacterium | reverse complement strand
GCAATAAAATTGTACTTAGAGCAGCGGCGGTTGTGAATAACCAGAAAATGTATGTGGACAACTATAAAAAAGCAGCCTAAAAAAGATTTGTTTTTTCCATAGCAATCCCCACCAACCCGCGACAATTTGAAATGCACCCAGAATGCCTTCCAAAAGGACTTGGCTTTGAATTCAATTTTTATTCAAAAAATGAAAGACAAAGTTCTTTTAGGAACCTTTTGATTGCATCTTTACCCAGATATTCATCATTCTACACTGGTTAAAGGTTGTAAAATGAAACCGTCATCAAAAAGAAACGAGAGAAACTCAAGCAATTTAAAACCAGATTAAAATCCTATTAAGAGCGATTATTTCGGTAAAGGATAGTAGCTCTTCCGACAAAAAAATTCGTCAAAAAGTAGATTGAATTTCTTTAGTAAAAGCCAGGTTTAAATTATATAAAGTAAACTCCATGGATTACCGCTTTACTAACCGTCGCTGAATATAGTATTGTGAATCTGTTTTGAACTTACTTCTGAAGGGACCCGGTCTTTAGGATCAGGGATTTTTATTATTTCAAACAGGTCTCCGGTATGGGGCTTCTATAATACGGATATTTGTAAACTCGTGCTTATTCGGCGAGGTTATCTTTAGTGGTTTTAGCCGATTTAATAAAATCTTCAAAAATTATTTGTGCAGCAGTAAGGATTGAGGGCCAGGCTGAAATTTGCTGTTGGTTGAGAACTGCACAGAAATTTTTCCAGGATGTAACCAGGTTGTCAGCATACTGGCTGTAATAAAAATAATTTAGCTGATGAGTTTGCATTTGTGGATTTAATCTGAGCAATTTTACAATCACGTTTCCACCCAACGTTGCTCCTTCAAAAACATACATGGCACCCAACCGGGCAGCATCATTATTTTCAAGCTGTATCGTCTGCTCAAAGTTATCATCCTTTGCCGGAGGTGTCATGCCAGCCTGCATCAGATCTTTTTCCAGTGATGGTAATTTGCGGAGCTTATCCATTTCCAGTTGTGTGGCTGTTTCCGGGCTTAATCCCTCTAATAAAAAGCATTCATATTTCCGGTGTAAAGCATAATTTGTAAGCAGCATACGCTGGTAGTCTGCAAATGTCAGAGATCCATCTTTTATTTTATCTACTAACATTAATTTTTCGAGTTCAGCATGTAATCTGGCTGTACTTTCTTTTAAATGTTTTTGCAAAACCATTTTATTCCTGGAATTTTATTGTAAAAAAATCAACTGTTATAAATAAAAGGGATCATTAACGGGAAGCCTAATTATACAATAGAAACTTACTAATTACCTTTTGGAAATAAAACATAAAAGGTTGTTCTTTTTCCAAAATCACTTTCAAACCAAATTTTTCCGTTGTGTTTTTCAACGATTCGTTTGGCAATGGTCAATCCGACCCCGCTGCCGTCTATATCATCCACATTATCCATTCGTTTAAACAGTTCAAAGACCCGACTGTGATACCTGGTGTCAATGCCAATCCCGTTGTCTGTGATACTGTAAATCACTTCATTATTTTTCACTTCGCTTTCAATGATCACTTTGGGCCGTTCAGACTTTGATGAATATTTTACGGCATTGCTTAAAAGGTTGCTGAACAATTGTGAAATCATTACCTGGTCCCCTGTAAAATTGGTTATTTCTCCGAACGCCATTTCAACGCCATGGTATTGATTCTGGCTGAATATTTCAGAAGTGATTTCATCCAGCAAAGCCTTCATATTAATCATTTCATTTTTGTATGCTTCCTTCCCTACTTGTGAGTATCTCAGGATTTCATTCATCATAAGATCCATTCTATTACTTGCTTTTATGATTTTCCCCAGGATAATCTTCTGGTCAGGTAGAGAAAAATCATCAGACATTTCAAGCAACTGTGCATAACCCTTTATGGCTGCCAGAGGAATCTTAAGATCATGTGAAACCGTGAAGCTAAATGCGTCGAGTTCTTCATTTGCCAAACTGAGTTTTTCATTCAATATTCTTATGTCGTCTGCTTTTCTTTTTATAGCATATATCAGGTGCTCACGGATTTTTTCCACTGCGCTTACTTCAGCGCTGGTCCATTGTTGAGCGGTATGCTTTACAATTTCCGTCCACTTTTCAAATGACTTCCTTGGCATAAGGTCACTGTTTCCGTTGTCATCCCTTTCAATTGGTTTCTCCGGATTGCCTGCCCAGGTGACCTGTTGAATTTGTTCCGGCTTAAACCATATGATCATCTCCTTCAGTTCAATGGAAAAAATGCAGCAAAGTATGCCGCTTGCAATATGACTGTATTGCACAGCAGGTGCGTACATAGCAGGAAAGAGGTTAGTAAAATAAATGTCATTATGGCTGTGTTCAATGAGCCAGTCTGCGATATTTTTTATTTCATGAATGCTGGGTGTTTCGCCAAAGGATGATATTTTATTGTCAAAAATGATCACGGCCCCTGTAGCATTGGTTATGTTCAGGAGACTAACACTGTTTTTACTAAGTGCGTTAATAATGTCTTCTTTCTCAATCTGAGATTGAAGGATTATCAAATTTTCATTTATTGAATTAATGTTCTGGTGATCCTCATCTTCCAGTAGGAATTCCAGTGAAGAATAAACGATCTGCCCAATCAATTTTGATGTTTCCCGCGCCTGGTAATTAATAAACTTCGGTGAATAATTATGACAGGCGATCAATCCCCACAGTTCTCCTTTGGATATAAGCGAGATACTGAAACTGGATTTAACACCCATATTTTTGAGGTATTCAATGTGCATCGGTGAAACCGCTCTTAATTGGGAATAGGTAAGATCTAACGGTTGTTTATTGCTTGCAGAAGTGATTATGGGAGCAGTTACTGTATCTACATCAACTATTAAACGGGTAGGATTCAGTTTATATAATTCACGTGCCTGTTTGGGAATATCAGATGCAGGGTACCATAAGCCTAAAAATGAATTCAGGTCTTCGTTTTTCTCTTCCGCAACTACCTGTCCGTGTCCTTCCGGAGCAAACTTATAAATCATTACCCTATCGTATTTAATAATCTGCTTTATTTCCCTGGCTGCTGTATTTAATAGTGTGTCAAGATTACTTACTCTGGATGTTTGGGAAATGATATCACCAATTACATCGAGCAACTGCAATTGATTTACTCCCTCGGGTTCAATTTCAACAATCAATTCATCTCCAGATAAGTGATAAATTAAATTATAGGTAATGGCTTTTATCTGAATCAGGATGGGATTTAGATAATCAAAAGTTCCCCCTTTTCTCAATTTTTCCCCCAGGGTCATAAGAAAAAAACGCGCTTCCAAACTTTCCAAATGCACCTCATCTGCAAGTATTGCCGGGTCTTTTTGGAGAAAGTTTTTTGCATCAATGCCTGTTATGGATTGTACGTTTTGGCTTAGGTATGAAATAAGGCCGCTTTGTCTATTTATGGCAATCAGAAATCCATGACTCTGTACCGCACCCGGAATATGAATGGGCTCCTTATCGCAGTTCGTGATGTCTAAAACTTGTTCCAATTTGTAGATTATTTGGAAAGATAATTAAAAAGCATTTAATACCATCTTGATTTATAAATAGGGCCAAAAGCCTTTTTAGAAATCAAGAAGGTATTATGCCGCCAGAAAAGAGATTGGACTAATTTATTATTTAAAGTCGGTATAACACTAATTTTTTTGTTGTTTAAATATCTACGGAATGGCAGAATGCAGGTGAAATAAAATAGTGATTATGAAAAAGCAGGAAAATGAAGTGAGAAATAAAATGATCATAGTTTTCTAACCATAGTGAAAGAAAACGAACGATAGGGCAATATAAAAATAATTGTTTCAGGTATTAACCAAAAATGGCAGAAAAATTGTTTTGAGACAGAACTATTAATAACCTAAAAAAATAATTATGAATCCAGCAACAAACACAGAACACAAGGAAGGTGAGATTGCAAAAAAAATCGAAAACCAGACAGCAAAACTTCCTTCGGATATTTTTTTATGGGCAGCTTTAGGGTCAATGGCTGTGTCTGCCGCACTACAATTATCAGATAAGAAGGACAGAAGTCTTTTTGTGGGTCAATGGGCAGCACCCTTTCTCTTATTGGGCATATACAATAAGCTGGTAAAATTGGAAGGTCACGACAGTGAGTAAATAATTGAAATTCTTCTTTTATTTTTTAAAATCAGCGTTAAATTTAGAAAGCGCTGATTTTTTTATGTATTGATGCCAATAGGGTGCATTTCAAAATGTCGCTGGTGTGATACTAGTCGGACGGCGAAGTATAAGTTTTGGTTGGTGTCCACAGGTTCCAAAATAAGTCTTACTCACTTTTAAATTCAAATATAGATTCGACCCCGTTGGGGTCGGGTATTCAACGATTACTACAACTATCAACATTTGACCCTTTGGGGTCTGGTAACCTTAGTAACGGTAAGAATGATTAACTACCCCAACGCTATTAGTTGATTAACGATTCATTTTGTAACCGAAATGTTTTGCTGGTAATTTCTTCTTATGAACTGGAGTAAACATTTTTCGACAGGAGGCTTAAAGCCATTAATTACCGGAAAGATTTTTCATATTTGAGGTACTCTGTAACATAATTTCAGGAACTTCTTTTTGAAGATAATAACCATATTTTGCAACTATTTATTTCTTCTCTAAAAATTAATCTT
>JBBSUB010000319.1:0-4716 GCA_038235345.1 Chitinophagales bacterium | reverse complement strand
CTCCACAATCCTCAATTTCGCATAATTCAGCATGATCTTTTTCTCTCCGTTATTCTCAAAGTTGATCGTAGAGATGGGATTATGAGCAGCACCTTCCATTCTTACAACTTCTCCAAAGCCAAACTTCTGATGTTCTACTTTTTGCCCCACCTGTAAATGACTGGTATCACTTGGAGCGAAATCGGAAGTTGGCACATGTTCCTTTACATTATTTGCTGGCTGTGGAATCATGTAAGCCGGCTTTTCCTTTGGTGTATATGTTTGACGGGGCGTGCTTGTAGCAGGTGCATTTGGTTGCTTAGTGCGTGCAAATGAATTCCAGCTATTACTGCCTCCCTGGTTGTTACGCATGTTTCCTCCGGCATAGGTTTTATCAATTCTTTCTTCCGGAAGTTCATCTACAAATCTGCTTGGTTCGTTTTGTGTGAGATTTCCAAAACGGTATCTTGTGTTGGCATAACTGAGATATAATTTATGTTCGGCACGGGTAATGGCCACATAAAATAATCTTCTCTCCTCTTCCAATTCTTCGCGGGTATTAATCGCCATCGCATTTGGAAACAAAGTTTCTTCCAAACCTCCGACAAATACTACCGGAAACTCTAATCCTTTGGCCGCGTGGATGGTCATAAGCTTCACTACATCACTATCCTCTTTATCATTGTCGGCATCAGTAAGAAGCGTAATTTGTTGTAAATAACTTCCAAGGCTTTTATCCAATAATTCCCCATCTTCTGTCGGGGTTTCTGTGTATTCTTTTATGGAGTTTAATAATTCCTGTACGTTTTCATAGCGGGCTAAACCCTCCGTCGTTTTATCATTGAAAAGGTCTTTTACCAGGCCGGAATTTTTACCCACCAATATCCCAACATCATAAGCATTCTTCTTGTCCAATTCACTTTGAAACATCTTTATCATAATGACAAAGTTGTTGATTATTTCCAACGTATTTGCCTTAAAGCCAAATTCAGCCGCTCTTTCCAAAACATTCCACATGGAAATATTCTGTTGATTGGCAAACAGAATAGTTTTTTCTATTGTTGTTTTTCCAAGTCCACGCGCAGGGTAATTAATAATTCTTTTTAATGATTCTTCTTCACCCGGATTTACGATCACTCTCAAATAGCATAAGAAATCCTTTACTTCCTTTCTCTGGTAAAAACTAATACCTCCATAAATACGATAAGCAATATTCATCTTGCGCAGACTTTCCTCAAAACTTCTACTTTGAGCATTTGTCCTGTATAAAATAGCAAAATCACTGTTTTTAAAATGATTGCGTAATTTCTGCTCCTGAATGGTATCGGCTACATTTTTCCCTTCCTCATTATCGGTAGCAGTCCGGACCAATTTAATTTTCTCACCTTCCGTATTGCTTGTCCATAACTTCTTTGGTATCTGGCCTTTATTATTGGAAATAATATCGTTTGCTACATTTAAGATCATCTGAGAGCTGCGATAATTTTGCTCCAGCATCACTACTTTTACTTCATCATAATCTTTTTGAAACTGTAAGATATTTTCAATGGTGGCTCCGCGGAAACTATAAATACTTTGAGCATCATCTCCCACTACCGCCACATTCTCGTGCATAGCTCCTAATAACTTAATGATCTGATACTGGGAGGTATTGGTATCCTGGTACTCATCGATCATAATGTATTTAAACTTCCGCTGATATTTACTCAGACTTTCCGGATGGGTTGCCAATAACTGATAGAATTTCATCAGAAGATCGTCAAAATCCATAGCGCCATTTTTAAAACAACGGTTGCAGTAAGCAGTATATATCTGTGCAGTCATTGGACGATTTGACCGTGCATCTTCCTGTTGTAATCCATAATCATTTGCATATTCATCGGGCGTAATCAAACCGTTTTTAGCACTTGATATCCGGTTGTAAACAGTTGATGGCTTATAATGTTTATCGTCGAGGCCTAATTCCCTGATAACCGTTTTCACGACACTTTTCGCATCATCTGAATCGTAAATCGTGAAGTTTTTCGGATAGCCTAATTTATCCGCCTCTGCACGCAGGATTCGGGCAAACACAGAGTGAAATGTACCTATATATAAATTCCGGGCTTCATTATTTCCTAAAATTTTTCCAACCCTGGCCTTCATTTCTGCCGCAGCCTTATTGGTAAAAGTGAGCGCTAAAATCTGGAAAGAATCCACACCTGTAGCCATCAGATGAGCAATACGCGTGGTCAGCACCTTCGTTTTGCCACTTCCGGCACCCGCTACAATCATTATTGGCCCATCCCGGTGAAGCACTGCTTCCCGTTGAGCATCATTCAGTCCCTGTAAATATTCCTGCATGGCGCAAAGTTACGAAAACTGGCCGGAGGATTCGGAGTGTTAGCAAATAATTTAAGGATTTGGGCGAGAAGAAATTGAGGGTATTGAAAGCTAAGAGGTTGTACTATAATGAAGTCAGAGGAAGCACCAACATTTCATGAATAAATTATTTGGTCGCATTTTTTAGCACCGAAGTCTATTTGATGAAAAAAATGGTACACTTTAAACAAATGTGTTTACCACAATTCGCTATCAGCTACTTTCTGAAAGTGTTATTCCAAAAGTATTTCAGCATTTGATATCTATGTGTTAATTCATTATTACCTCCTTACGATAGCTCTTGTTTTATAACTATTTAATACCCGTGGATGGTCGTCTTTTTGAATAGCCTCCGGCTTTAGTCGGAGGTGTTAGAATTACGTCTACAGGGCTTTAGCCCCAATTCTCTATTTTTGCTTTTTGCACTCTATTTTTCTCTTTAAAATGGTAATTTTTGCTTCAGGATAAGCAATAGAAATTAAGTTTTGGGCTAAAGTCCGATAGGATTTTTGAATTTATCCACGGGTTGAAACCCGTGGCAATTTATTGGCCATGGATTTTCGAATACTTCTCATACCCGCAATGCTATTTTGATTTGCTCTGTATGTTATAAAGTAAGATACAGGAATAGACAGAAACAGGAATGGCACACGGGTAATTAGTATTAGGAAGGTTACAAGCAGAATGCTGTCAAAAATACAAGTCATGCTTTCACAAATCAAAACTTTCTGAAACAATGCTTAATTATATTTCTATAAACTAAAACAACTTCTAAAAAAAGCATACATTGAATATCCTTGCAGGATCAATAAAAAGAACCTACTTTCCACCCTAAATAAAAAAATCTTGAAAGAAAACCTAACCGATAATGATCTGAAACACCTGAAGCACTGCCTTATTCTGGCGACCGAATCTGTGAAAGCCGGAGACAAACCATTTGGATCAATTTTAGTCAACGAAAATGAGGATGTCATTGCAGAAGCCCGAAACAGGGTGAATGAATTAACAGCACTTGCACACCCGGAATATGAACTGGCAAAGTGGGCGGCAGAAAACCTTTCTCCCGAACAACGGAAACAAACAAAAATGTACACGACCGGCGAACATTGCCCGATGTGCGCGGCTGCCCATGGCTGGGTAGGTTTAGGGGAAATTATTTATTTGAGTTCGGCCAAACAATTACAGGAATGGCTTGCAGAGATGAATGTACCACCTGCGCCGATTCGCTTTTATCCTGTAGAAGAAATTATCCCCGGCATAAAAGTAAAAGGGCCGGCATATGGGGCGCTGCTGCAGGAAATTAAAAAATTACACCAAGAGTACTATGATAAAATGAGAAGTAAGAATCTCCTGAAATAGAACTCAAAATTTTTAAGTACCCATTTTTTAAAGGAATCAGAGTAATGTAATGGGAATCGGAAGTTTATAATACTTAGTTGGGGAACAAATTGGGGATGCCTGACAATTCCGGCAAACCAACCAAAGCCTTAAAAGCATTTATATAAATTCATTTTAAAATTCTTAATCCATAATAAACCTGCCCACATTCCTTGCCATCAAAATCAGCAATATTTGGTAAGTGTCCCCATTGGCTAAAACCATGTTTTAACAGAAGCTGAATACTGGCATCGTTCCGATCAAGCGTAATGGCAAAAAGAGATTTAAATTTTCTCTTTTTGGCTTCGGAAATGGCATGAATGACCAATTTGCTGCCAAAACCTTTTCTTTTAAAATCCGGGTGAACATAATAACTGATTTCTACGGTATATCTCAATGCCTGGCGACCAGGCCTGTATGGACTGATACAGATCCAACCGGCAATAACGCCGTCCTCTTCGTAAACAAAAATCGGATAGCTTTCCCGGTCGTGCGACTTAAACCAGGAGATCCTTTTGGGCCATTGTAATTCCCTCGTATCCGCTGTTTCAAATCCGGAACGGACAGCAAAATTATAAATATTTACAATTGATTCAAGGTCGACTGGTTGTGCAATTCTTATTTGGCTCATGTTGATTCTATTTAAGAGGGGATAACGGTGGCACCCTGTATGTTGTTGCAAATTTGATCAGCTTAAGTAAATCAGGATTCTTTAAATCTCCTGCAGCCTTTATTTTAACATGCCTAAAAAGCTTTCCCGTTCCTTCAAGCAAATCTTTTGGATCAGGAAATTCAGCACCGTAATTAAATCCAAGTGTGATGTGATTAGTGGCCGGCATAATCCAGCAAAAATGCTCTGACATTTTCTTTACTCCTGTACCATAACCGGTATTTTTTTGCTTTACCCAAACCACTTCGACAACTTCCGGGAAAATTGTATAAATTAATTCTCTTGTTTGTCTTGCTAATGCTTTGATCTCTTCCGAAAAAGATTCAATT
>JBBSUB010000318.1:0-4767 GCA_038235345.1 Chitinophagales bacterium | reverse complement strand
TCCGACAAGCGTATCCGGAAAAACTTCTCCGTTTCTTTCAATAACTCCTTTGGATAGATACTCCAGGTTGACCTGGTGACAAATGCCCATTCCGGGAGGAACAACACTAAAATTATTGAAAGATTTTTGTGCCCATTTTAAGAATGAATAACGCTCATGATTTCGTTCATACTCCTTTTCAATATTCCGTTCGTAAGCATATCCGGTTCCAAAGAAATCAACCTGTACAGAATGATCGATCACAAGATCTACTGGTATCAACGGATTGATCGCTTCCGGATTCTTCCCTTTCCTGGCTGCTTCTGCACGCAAGGAAGCAATGTCCACCACAGCCGGTACGCCGGTAAAATCCTGCATCAATACTCTTGCCGGCTTAAAAGGAATATCTTTATCAGAAGCTTTCGGAGTCCAGTTCAAAAGGGTTTCTATCGCATCTTTAGTAACTGAAAAATCATCAAAATTGCGGAGTGCATTTTCTAATAAGATCCGGATTGAAAAGGGTAATTTACTGATTTTATGCCCTTGCTTTTCCAATTCCGCAAGACTATAATATGTAAACGTGCCATTTTTGGTATTGAGAAGTTTTTTGATCTTGTAAGGGTCTTTAGACATATTGATATATTTTTTGAAATTTATTAAATAAATCTTATTTAGTATTCCCTTTTCAGGAAAAAAATCTTGTTTAGTATTCCCTTTTCAGGAAAAAACTTTTAAGATAAATTCATTCAAATTTTATTTTGAATGGACAATTCAGCACCACTGGAGAACAATGAGAATTTCATAAATGAAGGAATTTTTTACCCGGACAATATACCAATAAAAATTCTTCCTTCAGAATATACAAATCGATCGATCCTACTCTCTCTAAAATTCTTCTCTTATAACTCTCTCTTTATCTACGCCCATTTTTTCAAGAATCCCGGCTATACTTTCAATCATTGAATCAGGGCCGCAAACATAAAAATACTGGTCCAGGTTTTTTATGTTGCTTTTTAGAAAATCTTCATTTACAATCCCATTCTGGTAATGAGAATCCTTCTCTTCACTCAGAATGTTGATAAAATTATTTCCCAGAATTTTTTCAAATTCGTTTTTTAAAATAATATCACCGGATGTTTTATTTGAAAAGAAAAGTTGGTTATTTGCCAATTTGTCTTCTTTATTTAATTGCCTGAATATGGCGATAAAGGGAGTAACGCCGGCACCACCTGCAATAAATGTCCCTTCTCCTTTATAATTTATAGCACCAAATACATCGTGAATGATCAATTCATCGCCTACTTTTAACTGCCCTAATTGATTGGTAACTCCTTTATGGTCCTGGTATATTTTAATAGTAAATTCAAGTTTATCCCATTCGTTGAGGCCTGTAAAAGTGAATGGGCGTCTTTCTTTCAACCAATCTGGCTGGTTGATGACAATATCTGTAGCCTGACCCGGCATAAAATGATAATTGTCCGGTCTGCTTAAGGTAAATCGTTTAACGTTGTGCGTAACATTTTGAACATCGATAATTTTTACAACGTGTTCTTCATCCGGATAATCTGGCATAAGTTTTATTTAAATAATTATTTGCAATATTGCTCTCCAATTAGAGTGATAATGCAGTTGTTGGATACAAATAAATAATTATCCGGAAAATTGTAATTAGGAACCATCCTCCCTGGTAGAAAACCACATTTAAATCATATCATGTATACAGGGAATTTTAAAGAATATTTCGGAATTCATATTCATTTCCTATCTGCTTTTTATTCATTATCCTTCACTTTTGTAGGAATGATAAACATTGGAACCGCGCTTTTGCGCAAAACTTTTTCCGCCACGCTTCCCATTAATATTTTTTCAAGTCCGCGCCTGCTATGCGTTCCCATGACTATAATATCCGCATTAATTTCTGTGGCGACATCTATAATGGTATCTCCAAAATCACCTCCACGCGTAATAGTCTGGATGTTCGGATCACCCAAATGCTGCCTTGACTTATCAAGGAATTCTTTAGCTGCTTCCTGCAATTCAACCACCGCCTCAGTTTGTATTATATCCATGTTACTGAAACTATCGAAACCCATTATCGGAGAATAATTAAGGGAGGAGTAATATGTAGCATCTGAAACAACATGCAGTAAATAAATCTGTGCATTCATGGACTTCGCCAACGCATACCCTGATTCCGCGACAGTTTGCGCGGAAGGATCAAAATCTAAAGCAATCAACACTTTTTTCATAATTGTGCATTTATATTTTTTAGAAATTTTACAACAAAGAAAAACACTACCGGGTTCATGATGGATAAATCCCGGTAGTATCTAGAAATTTATACTAATAAAGCCTTCGCTTTTTCGATGACATTCTCTACTGAGAAACCATACTCTTTCATCACTTGCTCACCGGGCGCAGACTCACCGAATTTGTTTATTCCAATCACACCACCTTCGTCTGTTACATATTTACACCAACCAATAGGTGATCCCGCTTCCACAGCTAATCTCTTACGCGCATTTTTTGGAAAAACACTTTCTTTATAATTATCATCCTGCTTATCAAATAATTCCCAACTTGGGAAACTAACTACTCTTGAACTGATGGATTCTGATTTCAATTTTTCCTGCGCTTCTAACAGCAAATGCACCTCACTACCGCTTCCCATTAAAATCAATGCCGGGGTTCCTTCACAATCTGACAAAATGTATGCCCCACGTTCAACATTTGTGGCTTTAGTATATTTATTCTGATTGATGATCGGTAAATTTTGCCTGCTTAAAATAATGGTCACTGGTCCTGTCTTATGCTCCAGGGCAACTCTCCAGGATTGAACTGTTTCATTGGAATCAGCCGGACGAAGCACCATCAGATTTGGAACTGATCGCAATCCTAATAATTGCTCAACGGGTTGATGCGTGGTACCATCTTCTCCCAATCCAATACTGTCATGCGTATAAATAAATATCGGCCGGATACCCATGATCGCAGCCAGGCGAATCGGCGGCCGCATATAATCAGAGAAAATAAGAAATGTAGCACCATAAGGAATAATTGCTTTTGTAAGAGCCATTCCATTCAATACTGCACCCATAGCATGTTCACGAATACCAAAATGAAAATTTCTTCCTCCGTGATTTGTATCTGTAAAGGATTCAAAACCTTTTAATTCTGTATTATTTGATGGCGCAAGATCCGCAGATCCACCAATAAGCATTGGAAGTTTAGCGGCTACTGCATTCAGCAATTTTCCGGAAGCGTCTCTGGTAGACATACCTTTTTCAGTTGATTCAAATACCGGCAAATCATCATTCCATCCTTTAGGTAATTCCCCTGCTCTTGCTGCTTCGTATTCTGCTGCTTCCGTTGGATACTTTTCTTTATATTGAACAAACAATTCTTTCCAGCCAATTTCTTTTTCCGCTCTCTCCACACCTTTGGACCTGTAATATTCCAATACATCATCGGGTACAACAAAACTTTCATCCGGATTAAATCCAAACCCTTCTTTTACTAATCGTACTTCATCCTTTCCTAACGGTGATCCGTGAGCGGAAGCAGTATCTACTTTATTGGGACTTCCAAAACCAATCTGGGTGCGAACCTTGATCAGGGAAGGCCGGTTTGTTTCTTTCTTTGCGTTTTCTATTGCTGCCGTGATGGCTTCGATGTCGTTACCATCTGCTACAGATTGCACATGCCATCCGTATCCCTGGAAACGTTGTGTTACGTCCTCATTAAATGCAAGGGAAGTATCACCTTCAATAGTTATTTGATTATCATCATACAAATAGATCAGGTGCCCTAATTTAAGATGACCAGCCAGGGACGCGGCTTCTGAAGCCACCCCTTCCATAATATCTCCATCGCTGCAAATGGTATAAATGGAGTAATCAAATAATTTAAAATCAGGTTTATTATACCGGTTTGCAAGATATTGCTGGCCAATTCCCATTCCTACCCCATTGGCAAATCCTTGTCCGAGAGGACCGGTAGTTACTTCAATTCCGTCAAGCAATCCATATTCCGGATGACCAGCGGTTTTGCTATGTAATTGTCTGAATTTTTTGATATCGTCCATGGTCAGATCGTATCCTGTCAGGTACAGGTAACTATATTGCAACATACAGGCATGTCCGCAGGAAAGAATAAATCTGTCCCTGTTTGGCCACTGTGAATCTTTTGGATTATAATTCATAAATCTTGTCCAAAGCACATGCCCTATCGCCGCCAGCCCCATTGGTGTTCCGGGATGTCCAGAATTCGCTTTTTGAACTGCATCCGCAGATAAAACACGCACTGTGTTAATTCCTAACTGTTCGATCGCTTCCATTTGATAAATTAATTTTAATGGTTTATAATAACTATTTCGTTCTGTTTGAAATAAAGTTTTGTTGCTTAATATACAGAATTACTTTCTTTGCAAAAGTAATTTTTTATATGCTGATTTAACTCCTACAAAATTTCTTTCATTTTTAAATAATCCTCCAGTAAGAATGATTCCCTTAGAATCAGTCTCCTGTGCCGCAAAAATAAGGTTCAATTTTTGAGGAGATTATTCATAAAATTATGAATAATGGCAAATAAATTCAAGGTAGGAGATCATGTAAAATGGAATTCAGAAGCCGGGCATGTTTCCGGAAAGATTATTAAAATACATACAGAGGATTTTGATTACAAGGGATACACGCACCATGCAAAAAAGGATGATCCGCAATATGAAATTAAAAGCGACAAATCGGATCACATAGCTGCACATAAAGAAAGCGCCCTAAGTAAAGTTTA
>JBBSUB010000317.1:0-4785 GCA_038235345.1 Chitinophagales bacterium | reverse complement strand
TTAAGACCTATAAGGTTTTCGAAACCTTATAGGTCTGTATCGATCTTCCAGAGCGTATTTTTTAAACTGATTAGAGTGAGACGGTAAAACCAGGATTTTCTTAATGCTTCTTTAAAATAATTACCACATCATTTCCCCTCATTTTGTTACCGTTGAATGTATCTTTACTTCAGACTTTTATGGCAAAGCCTTTTAAACCGTACACAAGTTAATTGGTACAGAAATAGCCTTTCTTTATCCATTAAAATAAGGGGAAAAATATTATGAAGAAAAAGCAGGTACACCCACGTTTCCAACATGCCGATCATTTCAAACGTTTTTGGGAAACCGGAAATGGCAAAAAACTCATTGAGTGGAGTGGCGCGAAAGTGGGATTCTCTGATTTTGAAAAATACGCTCCGCTTTATTTTAAAGTGGATGAACCGGGAGATAAAGTTGTGGAAGAATTTTATGAAAATAAACCCTACGCGGAAGCAAGTAAAGAATTGGAAAACTTTATCCGGCATGGTATTCCGAAGCACACAAAAGTGCCGGCATCTGTGCGGAAACTGATCGAACATTCAGAAGAATTACCAAAATGGGTCAATCAGAAATTATTAAGATTGGGTGCAGAAAATTGTATGAAAGGAGGGTTGAACGCGTTCATTTCTCTGCGGGATTATACACTTCTCGGTGGTTATGATTATGCCTATCTGAACAAGCCGCTCATCTTTACCGGCGCTTTAAAAAAAGGTGCTATGAAAAGGCTTTCAGAAACCCTGGATTTCTGGATAAATGTTTCACGATATGATGCCCTGAAAATTCACGGTAAAGGCTATGAATATGCGATTAAAACACGGCTCATCCATTCCTACGCCCGCTTAAAAATTAAACAACACTATAAAGATTGGGATTATGATACGTACGGAGAGCCGCTTAATTTATGGGATATGACGGCCACCTCCAATGGGTTCAGCCTGGTGTATCTGCATGGCCTGCACAAACTGGGTTTCGATCTTTCGGAAGAAGAGGAACTGGGTGTTTTTCATTTGTGGAAATATATTGGATATCTTCTGGGAATTCCTCCGGAAATATTACCGGATAATAAAAAGGAAGCAACGGAACGATTTTATTTGTGGACATCCATTCAAGCTCCGGCCGACAGTGATTCAGTCACTTTAGCTCAATCCCTGGTGCAGGAATCCCTGGAAAATCCTATTTTAAAATACCAGTTCCAACGTAAACTGTTGCGATATATTCACATTAGCAGCGCGGAGTTTTTACTGGATGAGGATGTAAAAAAAAGACTTCAAATTCCAAAGGTCAGAAGTAAGGACCTATTTCCAAAAACGGTCCATTTTACAAATAAAGTTTTGCAAAAAGCGGTTAGCAGGAAAACCCTGATCGAAAAGGGAAACAAAGCGCAATTATCCATTTTAAATGATTATTTGGATCTTTTAAAGGGATCTAATTTTCATGGGTGATCTTTATAATTTTAAAAGTCTCTTGAAATAAATTCATTAAAACCGATTCAATGAGTTCCCGGTAAAAAATTATCGAACAAGTTCAATCTGCCTTTAGTCATCTTTCAAATGTAAAAGAGAAAAGGATGTTTGGGAAGCTGGCTTTTATGGTGAACGATAAATTGTGTATTGCGGTAGGAAAAGAAGAGATCATGTGCCGTATTGACCCGGCTCTGCAAGAAATTACAAAATTTCAAACGCCATCTGAAACCGTAATGATGAGAGGCAGAGAAATGAAAGGATATGCGCGGATAAAAAATCATGATTTACAATCAGAAAGTGATGTTCGATATTGGATAAATCTATGCCTGGAATATAATAAAAAGATTGCCTGATTATTGTCGATTGATGTATGTGTAATGGATAGCTTGAATGGATAATTCTTATGGAAAAGATTTGCCTATCGTATAGCGATAAAACTTTCCAAAAGTTGTGAACCGTTTCCTGAATAGCAGGTGCAGACTTCGAACTTTTGGAAAGTAGGCGACTGATGAAACTTTCCAAAAGTTGTGAACCGTTTCCTGAATAGCAGGTGCAGACTTCGAACTTTTGGAAATTCTGCAACGACATTTTCTCATCATCATGAAAGCAGGGCTATTACTTAATCGGAAACAATTGAAGAATTTGTTGGGGAGTTGAAAATTAGAGACCTTCTTTTATTTGTCACAGAGTCTTCTCATTCGGTTAATTTCTCTTTCACTTTATCCCATTTATCCTTTGCTAAAGCTGATTCATAGCTTGCTTTTTTGTCCTTGCTATATTCTATAATTTATTCAGCACTTTCTTTTGGATCCGGGAACGTGTTGATCCAGCTCAAATATTTTGTCGCCCCATATTCCCGGGCAGATAGTTTCTACAGAAAATCCGCAAATGGTTCCGGGTTTATTTTTGCCTTTACAAGCTAATCAGCGGCTTCAATGTCTTCGTCTTTTTCGTGGCTTCGATTAAAGGCAGTTGATGAAAGTAGTTTCGCAGCTTCTTTTATCATTTCAGATCCATTATTGCCGGTTGATAGAGAAAGCAAAGCAGAAAGTCCAATTTCTTTTACCGCTTTTTAACGACATGATTCAACTGAATATGGGCTATTTCATGGTAATAACTTCACTTAATTCTTCCCGGCTATCAGAATTTAATATTAAACCGGCATAGACGATCAAATGTCCGTCCGGTAAAGCAAACGCATTAATTTTGTCTTTGGTGAGAATGTGCACTTTTATGGTTTTCCTTTTAATCTTATTTTAAAGGAAAATTTTCGTGACAAGACTATCAACCGCATTCACCACAAATGAATCCTTGTTTTCCTATTCAGCCTTTTGACATAGATCCCAAAAGAGATTCCCCGGTTTTTTTCCGTTTTATCGCTTAATTTTTTGAAGAGAGGTTAATGTTTTGGTTTTTTTGGTAATTATTTTGGCTGTCAGTCGTTTGGTAATCTTTGTCTTCCTCATAAAAGGTTCCGGAGAGAGGCCGCCATTATAAAATATCCACACCGGATAAAATCTGGTCTAAGTGAAATGATGATAGGGCAAAAATGAGAATTTAAAATCTAATCCTGTTTTTTATTATGAAGATTTTTTGGACCAATATTTTTGAAGATACTTTTTTGATTCTTTGTTATTCAAAATATCTTTCTTAACACGAAAGCTCATTAAAAAACCGCGTTCGTTTAGCCGAAAGCGGTTTAATTTTCTAGAACCTGAGCTTTATAAATCCTATAAAAACGGGGATTTATTATTTCACGTATTCTTTATGCCCGTTTTTATCTATATAATATTTCCCTCCTCTTGGTCCCTGGTAAATAGTTCTACCCTGTGCATCGGTACCAATTGCCTTATCAGCAGTTTTTACATTATTTGATTGCACAGCCTGTGGTGTTTGTCTTTTTACCTTTGCCGGAGTAGCAGTCGCCTGTGTCTGAACCGGAGCAGATGTGGGAGTCTGAGCCTGAGTTGGTGGTGTAGCTGCCGGTTGTTTATTCGCCTTAAAACGTTTATCCGGAGTGCCGTTTTTGTTCAAATGGTCAGCAGGTGCGTTACTAACATGTGAAGTCGGATTTACTTCTTTAGCTTGTTTTTTTGCTCCATCCAAAGCTTGTTTGTTCGCTTTTTTTTGAGCTTCAATGGCTGCTTTGTTTTGCTTTGAAGCGGTAGTTACCGCTGTAGGAGAAGTAGTCTGAGCCATACCTACAGTAAAAGCACCAAACATAAAAATGAGTACTGTCAGAATCTTTTTCATAAAAAATAATTTGTTTGAGGTGATGAATATTTATACCCCTATAGCACTACAAATTATGCCGGAAATCACTTTTAACCGTTTTGATTGTAATAATTATGATATTCTTTGCAGTGCCTGAATTAGTGAGTATTTATAAGGTTCCAAACAAAATATTCCTTTAGCCACTCTCAAGGAGGGTGCATTTTAAATTGTCGTACTACTTTTCCCCTCTCATCAAAAGGATAAAGTGAATGAGGCAATAAAAATAAGCGACAATTTGGAATGCGCCTCTATAATCCTGATACTTTTTATACCGTTTTTTGAGAGATGTTTTGGTATATGCATAAATAACTCTTATCCTATCTTGTAAAGGTAGTTTGAGGGTTTAAGGAATACGACAAAGCGCCTCATGATTGACCATGGTTCCTGTTTATAAAAGAAATTAAAATTAAACAACCTCTTCCAGCTCCATAACTTCAACAGGTTCCCTCTTCCATAATTCTGTATTTTTAATCCCGCAATCTTCTGCGATGAACACGGGCATTTTCTTTTCCTTTAATTGCTGTTGATAGTCTTTCAAACATCTTAAAGCCGGACGGCTTAATAAAAGGATGGCAATAATATTCAGCCACGCCATAATCCCAACGCCGATATCACCAATGGCCCAGGCAAGACCCGAAGTGCGTATGGCGCCGTAAACGACGGCGCATAATACAAATATTCTCAAGCCATTCACCATCCATTTTTTCATTCTTTTGGGATATAAATAGCTCAGATTTGTTTCGGCAATATAGTAGTAAGCCATTAACGTGGTGAAGGCAAAAAACAATAAAGCAAATGCCACAAAACCTGCTCCTATCCGCGGGAAATAAGTCGAAATTGCGTGTTGTGTATATTCGGCACCCGCAGCTACGCCCGGTAAATTCTCGCTTGTATCGGAAAGCCGCGCCTTAACTCTATTTAAACCATAGGTTGTTTTGGCTTGTCCAAACTTGCCTTCTACCGGATTTCTGTCGCCTGGTCTTATATGGTTTGGTTCCATTGCCTTCGAAGGCCGTCCTAAGGGTTT
>JBBSUB010000316.1:0-4812 GCA_038235345.1 Chitinophagales bacterium | reverse complement strand
AGAAAGTCTCATTCGGAAATGCACCATTTTTTCAGCGCAGGATTTCAGGGATTTTTTAATAAATAACACCTGAATTTTAAAATGGTCACAAAGAAAAATTTTTCACCACAACAGGCAGCCCTTGTTTCTTCTGTACCTATTGCCTTGCTTGCAAGCCTGGCAGTTTATGGTTACAGTGATCTCTGGTTGCCTTCTGTTATTTTTTTCTGCCTGCTGACACTGGTGGCATACCTCATTATTTTCTATACCGTAAAACGTTTCATTTACCGGAAACTTAAACTTATTTACAAACTCATTTACCAGACGAAAGCAAGTAAAAAAGAAGAGTTTTATTTTAAAAGTATCCTTCCCCAAAAAACCATTCAGGAAGTAAATACCGATGTGGAAGAATGGGCTATCCATCATAAAGCAGAATTGGAAATTTTAAAAGAAAATGAAGTCTTTCGCAAGGAATTTCTGTTAAACCTTTCGCACGAATTAAAGACACCCATTTTTGCGATCCAGGGATATATAGACACCTTATTACACGGGGCAATGGATAATTCTGAGGTGAATAAACGTTTTTTGAGCAACGCGTATAAGAATGCTGATCGTTTAGTAAACCTCGTGGATGACCTTGACGAAATAACCAAGCTGGAAAGCGGTGAATTAAAATTACAGAAAAAGCCTTTTATTATCCAGGAGCTCTTCAAAGAAGTCTGTGAATCTCTCTCCATAAAAGCCGACGAAAAGAAAATAAAATGCTTTATCAAAAGCGGCTGCGAGGCTCCTTTATCCGTATATGCCGACAAAGAAAAAATACGCCAGGTATTAATCAACCTCGTGGATAATGCCATCAAATACGGGAAACAAAATGGCACCATAGAAGGCAGCGCGTATAAGATAGACGGAAAAAAAATACTGGTGGAAATCAGCGACAATGGTTACGGTATCGCGGAAGAATATTTACCCCGTGTGTTCGAACGCTTCTTCCGGACAGATATGGCGCGCTCCCGCCAGGCAGGAGGAAGTGGCCTGGGTTTATCCATTGTGAAACACATTATTGAAGCACACAAAGAAACAATTCATGTGCGAAGTAAGACAGATGTGGGAAGTACATTTGGGTTTATATTGCCTTCGGGCCGGTGATAAAAGCTGTCATAGTTGTTAGTGGGCAACTCATAGCCCTATCTTCCTATTTTTGAATCACCTGCTGTGCATATTGGTAGCCAAAAGCCGTAATAATAGCCAGGATAATACTTAATAAAGTTCCCACCAATATGTATTCAGTGAGTTTTCGGTCTTTGGCCCTGCTCAAATCGCTGAATCTGAAAATAGACTTCGCAGCAATTAAAAAACCAATTGCCGTGTATTGATGCATCAGAACAAATCCAAAAATAAATAAGCGTTCCAGCATGCCGATATATTTCCCGGCATTTTTCAAGGATTCATTCCGGCTTTGCTCAATAAATCTCCAATTGCCTAAAATATTTTTTATAATGATCGCTGTCACGAAAGTGACAAAGAAAATGGCTGTAAGAAATAATAATACCGGCGTAGAATATAACGTCGCGAAAGAAATCGTAAAAGGCTGATACATGTGCAGCACCCACAAGATAACGGCAATATGCGCCAGTTGATCCAGGAAAAATAATCCACTTTGTTTGAATTTTTTTTGAAAATGCAGTTTGGCAAGGTCAATAATATAATGACTTACAATAATGATGGTTATGCCTAACCAATAAGTGAGATCAAAGCCAAGCAAAATAAGAAGGCATGCAAGATGCACAAGTAGATGCAGGTATAAATAAACGGACTTTTGTTTGTGTTGCATTTTGTGATTTACCCACGAATCGGGTTGAAACACAAAGTCGCCAAGAATATGCGCCAGAAACAATTTTATCCCTAAGGCAATCATAATGTATCAATTTGTTTTCTGTAAAATGCTTCCATCTTTTTCACTTCTTCAAATCCGCCACGTTTCAGAGCTTCACTGATCGTACTCTGCGATTTTTTTATTTGCGCGGCTATCTCCTGTTGACTCTTTTCCGGGTTTTCAATCATTTTAAGAATAACGGAAGCAACTGTTGTACTCCAATTATCCATGACCAATGTAGCCATAATAATCACCATATTCATAATTTCATCAAAACTTTCGTCAGGGGAAGCAATGGCTAAGGTTTGTTTTTTTAATTGATCAAAGCATTCTCCCGAGCGGGTGAAAGCCGGTCCGGTTGCTTCTGTAATTCTGGGTGATTTTTTGTCCTGCGTGCCGATACCAATCGCTATGCGCACATCCAGGTTAGATAATTGCTTTATCCCGGCTTTAATATGGATAGCCGCCAGCAGCGCATCTCCCGGAGATAAATCTAACTGAAAACTATCTCCCCGGAATAATTCCCAGTGAAGCGGCTCCTTCCCGTATTGCTTTAATATATTCTTCAGTATCGGTTGCCATTCTGCTGCTGAGCTTAACCTGGAATTAATAATATCTCCTGTAATTACTGCTTTCATTCAAAAGAATCTTTTAACGAATATCGGCTTTAATACCGATATAATCGATTATCGGTTAAGGAGACGATATTTTATATTATCGGTTCAAAAGGCGATAAACATTATTTTCAGATTTAAAGCTGATAATTGGTTTCATTCAGCTATAAAAGTATTCCTGAAACTCCCTTGTGATTGATCGTTTTTTAAGACCACCAAAAAAGGAAATATCAGGAACAGGTCATCAAAACCATTTCTTATATGAAAAGGATATTTGATGATAGATAGATGTTATTCACAGATTAATTCACCAGTCCGGAAATATTATTTTCTTTAGCAGCGATGTTCCTCTGCCCATACCAATTAACCTTTCTACTGGCATACATGGCTAAGGCAAGTATAATAAACAGGCCCACACTTCCTAAAAGAAGCGCTGTATCTTCCAACCTGATCAATACAAACGTAAACCCATATAAAAGCACCAGGACGCTTCCAAACACAGAGGCGGTTTTGACACTTTTAAAATGCCCGTAAGCATAAAAACTGATCAGCATAATCGTTGCCAGTGCAGCAATAAGGTAAGAAAGATCAAAAGCAATGAACTCACTCATGGATAAAAGAAGCGTGTAAAATATGATTAATGCAAGACCAATCAAAACATACTGCACCGGATGAATCGGTTTCTTCTGAAGTAATTCTATAATAAAGAACAAAGAGAAAGTTAGACCGATAAACAAGATGGCGTATTTGATACTTCTATCTGTTTTAGCATAGCCATCCGCAGGCTGCACTAATGTAACGCCAAAGGAAAAACTTCCAGGCTCCAGTTTAAAATCATCCAGGACAGTTCCAAAAGGAAGGTTCGCCTTATTAAAATTCCAGGTGGCAATGAAACCACTATCATTTACCACTCTTTGAGATGGAAGATCACTGCCATCAAAAGAAGGATTTTTCCAATCAGATTTTATTGAAAACCGGCTATTTCCGGCATAAGGTTGAAAATGCAATTGTTCACTCCCTTTTATTTTTACATTCATCTTAAACGAATTGGATATTCCCTCATTTTCAGCCGAGAAGGGTATAGAAGCTGACAATCCCTTTTGCCCCAATATAGAAGTAGGCAAACCGGGAGATAATTCAAAATTGGTTCCATTGAATTGAACGACCATTTTTTCTTCGATCCCTTTGAAATCAGAAAGCCCGTAACAAATTTTTGCATCCTGCCATTGAATACTGCTTTTATCAATTCCCTTCGGAATTTTAAATTCGAACTGTCCTTTATTCATTAAATCCGCTCTGTATAAAAGCACTTTATAAATAGATCGCTTCCTGACCTCATGCGATACCTTTCCGTCCACCTCCAGTGTTTCCGGTAAAATAACCAGATCATGTAATTCTACATTTTCTTTTTTATCCTTATCCAGATAAACTGTTTTATAAGGTAGATAAATGTATGGACCGGTGAGTAATTGCGATTGCGCCCACTTTTGAGATACCTCTGTCACTACATCTGCCTGGCGGGCTTTGCGTTCTGAAACCAGGTTGGAAATAAATGCTGCAGGAATCAGCAGCACTAAGATCAGCACGCCGGTAATAATCGATTTCCAAAGGATTTTGTTAGAGGGATTTTCCGGAGTCACAGGTAAATTTTCTGCTTGAGAATTTGTTTCCATTTGATTGTTTTTATTGATTGATTGATTAAATACGTTGAAATAGGAAGAAAGCGGATCGAAGGATATTGCCATGGCCAAAAATGAACACATAAGCAATGCAGCAAAAATGACCAGTCCGCTCATGAGCAACTCAGTGTCTAAGACGGTGCTCACTAAAAAAGAAACAGGAATGCTATAGATGATACACCAAACAGCACAAACCAGGAAAAGCTTTATTTTTTTCTGAAGAAGAGAGCCTGAGGTTCGCTTAATAAATGGCAGGATGATTAACAGGCTTATAAATACCGGCAAACTCCCAATAAGTGCTAAAAAAACTGCGGCTACACCTGATACCCAGTAACCCATATTAAAAACAATATGGTATAGCATAAAGCTCAATCCAAACAGGATTCCTGTAAAAAACCATATACGAAAGGCTATAAAGGCTGTTTTCATTCTTTTTATTTATTTTAAAAGTACTTTGAATTACAAAGTACATGTACAAAAAAAAATTTATTTTACCGAACGGATCAATTTTTCCAATGCATCCAGGTGCAATTTGAAAGCTTTACTTCCGGATTTTGTAATCGTATATGTTGTGTTTGTTTTTCTCCCCAGAAATCCTTTCTCTACCTTGATGTATTTATTTTCTTCCAATGTTTTTAGGTGACTTGCCAGGTTGCCATCGGTT
>JBBSUB010000315.1:0-4835 GCA_038235345.1 Chitinophagales bacterium | reverse complement strand
GCGGATCAACATTTATTCATCCCTTAAGAGAAAAAAATTGAATTAATTAATTTACTGAAAGGAAAAATATTCCCTGGAAAAATCCAGGGTTTGCGCCAATGGCATAACGTTTAACGTAGGATGGAAATCCGAAAAGTTTCTAAATTTTTCTCGTATCAAAGCCTTCCTTTGTACGTTAACTTAATAAAATAGGGGTGTATGCCTTCGGGGGAGGAACAATAATATCGTAGGAGATAGCAGGAATTTTTTTCTGGAAATACTCACCAAAGGATTGGGTTTTATTGCCTGAATAATTTTTAATAATTTCCGAGAAAAAGGGCTGGAATGTAGATTGAAAGCCGGTAACTATATGTAAATTCTGTCCGTTGTCGTCATCTTCATCATCCGAATGATGGTCTAGACCCATCTTTACCATTACAAACTCGAAAACACTATTTATGTCGTCAACCTGAGTTCCATTATTGTCATAGATATCGTCTTCAGCAACCTGTGGCAAGAACATGGAAGTGTTCATGTGTGAGAGAAGTAAGATAAATGCAAGCATCTTTTTCATGACAATGCAAATATCTTATTATTATTTATTTGACGCTTTTAAGGCTTTCACAATTTTTTTAAAATGTTTCTTTTTGAGGCACTCTTTGGCTAAAAGTACCGGGCTCTCCGAATATTTCCACACTTTGTTCTCCTAAACAACTACATTTATTTAAACACGAATTTTAGGCACGAATTTCACGAATTGAAAACAATGTTTCAAAAGTTGTTTTTAGCGAAACATCGGCGGTTCTATAGAGGGACTACTAAAAAATGACAGGTTAGCTTCCGGATAAATTTAAAATTCAAACCCAAATTTTAGATGCCAAAGAATAGAATATTCAGATATGGATTCAACCGTTTTTCCTTTGAACACATACACACACTGTTGAAATACTATTTTTTGAAACGGAATGATTTTAATTCTGTATAATACACGATTAGTATGGCTAATAAATTCTCTATTTAAACAGATTCTTACATGTTAAAAGCAAAAAACATTTTATTATTTACGATTGTATTTTTATCGTTATTTAAAATTAATTTAGCAGAAGCACAGGATATTTCGGACCAGGTTTTGATTCGCCGGACGAACTTTGGTGTGCCACATATTCAGGCAAAAAATATGATGGCGGCCGGCTTTGCCATGGGTT
The DNA here is from genome assembly GCA_038235345.1 of Chitinophagales bacterium. Lineage (GTDB taxonomy): Bacteria > Bacteroidota > Bacteroidia > Chitinophagales > Chitinophagaceae > Ginsengibacter. The sequence continues at coordinate 3,651 of JBBSUB010000315.1, read as the reverse complement.
ATTTGCAGATGGAAGATTATGGAAACCGGATTGTTGAAGGTCTCGTGAAGTCCAGGGGTGAATGGGCAAAATACAATGAAATAGACGGAAGATGGTTAGAAAATCAATTGGATAATGACGCTGCTAATCAATTGCTCCATGGCAGAGCGATAGAAACGTATTCATTGCTTCGAAAAGACACCCGCGATTTAAACCAGGGCTATGCAGATGGTGTCAACCGGTATCTCAAATTACATCCGGGCGAATTCCCTGATTGGATCAAGCCCGACTTTACGGCTTATGATGTGCATGCGACAGGCATTGGTAGCCACAACAAGGCTTCAGTGAAAACCTTTATGGGTGCTTTGAAGTTGAAAGAAAAGAGAACGGCTGGTATAAATCTACCAGAAGAAATTACTCCCTGGGCATCCATTGCGTTGAATTCAAAAGAGGATGATAATCCTGATCTCGGTTCTAATGCGTGGGCGCTTGCTCCCGAAAGAACCACTTCCGGAAAGGCCATCCTGATGCGTAATCCACATCTAAACTGGAACGCGGGATATTATGAAGCCCAAATGGATGTGGAAGGATATTTTAATTTTTATGGCGACTTTCGGATCGGTGAGCCTTTGGGTACGGTGGGTGGATTTAATGAGTATTTAGGTTTCTCTACGACCAATAATCATCCTAAAAATGATGAGATTTATGCATTTGAGGCGGATCCTGAAAATTCTGAAAATTATTTATTAGATGGTGCTTCACGCCCGGTCGAGAAAAGAATCGTTTCTGTACAGTATAAAGCTGGAACCGAATTAAAGATGGTGGAGAAAATTTTTAAAATAACGCCTTATGGGCCTGTCATCCATACCACAAAAGATAAAATATACATCATCCGGTCTACCGAAGAAGGAGAATACCGAACGACCGAGCAATTCCTTCGGATGATGGAGGCAAAAAACCTGGAGGAATGGAAGGATGCCATGCGTATGCTGGCTAAGTCTTCTTCCAATTTTACTTATGCAGATGTAGAGGGTAATATCTTTTATGTTTGGAATGGCTCGATACCGGATTTAAAACTTCCATCGGGAAATGATACCGCTGCAACGTTTGTGCGTAGTCATTCTGAAATATGGAGCGAATTATATCCCTGGGATAAACTCCCGCAACTTTTAAATCCGAAAGGTGGTTATCTGCACAATGAAAACGATCCGTTTCATTACACCAATCTGAATGAAGTTTTTAAAGAATCCGATTTCCCGGATTATTTTTCAAAAGCGAAGTTAGGCTTACGAAGCCAACTCTCTCTTCAACTGATCGGCGGTAATGATCAGCTTTCTTTGGAAGAAGTTGTTAAGCGAAAACATGATATGACCATGCTTTTGGCTGACCGCGTAAAAGGAGATTTAATACAATTTGCAGAAAAATCTGCATTAACCAGGAAGGAAAAACAAGCATTGAAACAATTGAAAAAATGGGATAATACCGTTTCAAGGGAAAGTGTGGGAAGTGTACTTTTTGAATTATGGTGGAATAAATACATAGACCTTGCAAACGGCGGCAGCAAAGTAGAGGCTACTGCTGAATCAGCCGGATTCTCAGCCCCGGCAGAAAAACTTTTTACTGTACCGTGGTCACCGGCTAATCCTGCAAAAACTCCTTATGGTTTAGCTGATAAAACCAATGCAGTTGCTGCTTTTAAATGGGCCGTGAAAGAATGTGAAAAGAAATTCGGCACGGTAAACATGAAGTGGGGTGATATTCACAGAGCAATCATTGGAAAGCAGGATTACGCGGTCGGAGGAGCAAACGGAACACTCGGTGTTTTCCGCGTACTTTGGTTTAGCCCGATGAAAACAGATTCCCTAAAATTACAAGTGAATGGGGGTGATTGCTGGATATTGGCGGTTGAATTTGATAAAGTTCCCCGTGCCTATTCTGTATTATCCTATGGGGAAAGCAATAAAGAAACATCTCCTTACTATGGTGACCAGTTAAAACTTTTTGTAGATAAAGAAGTGAAGAAGGTCTTTTATACAGAGGAGGATATTAAACAAAATACCCTACGTTTTTATCATCCCGGACAGTCAAACTTATGATAGAAATACCCTGCCGATGTTGGCGTCCTTGCCCACATTAATTTCCTCGACACAGTATTTTCTTATTTAGTTTAAACCTGCGAATCATTTTCGATTTGGAATAAAAGGATAGAAGTTTTAAACGACTTTTTCGTGATTTTAAAATCATGTTAGGATTGTTGACGAGGATTTCCAACAAGGGTAATGACGTGAATGTCAATAAGGGCGTGGAAATGAATGCTCCTGTTTTAAAATATGCCAGGGACCAAATTATTGTCTACAAAATACTATCATGTAACTTTTCGTAATAGGAAGTTGACTATTGATTCTGAAACATTTCCACTGTATCAATAATTAAATCAAAAGTCTGGTCACCGCTTACAGCTTCCTGCATCCGTTAAGCAAAAATATTTCCGGATTACTCAGTCATTTTTGAAATCTAATTTAAAATGACTTTTCTTTAAAGATTAATTCGTAAAAATAAATCGACTTCTATTTGGATGTTCGAAACAAAACTACTCAATGGATAAAATAGTTAATCTGATCAATGACCTGGTTTGGAGTAATGCGTTAATTATTTTGTGCCTTGGGGCCGGCATTTATTTCTCTATTGCCACTCGCTTTTTACAGGTTCGCCATTTCAGACACATGATAAAACTTTTGTGGGATGGGAAATCTTCCACGAGAGGCGTGAGTTCTTTCCAGGCATTTTCCATTGCTATTTCCGGGAGAATTGGTACCGGAAATATTGCCGGTGTAGCTACTGCCATTGCAATGGGTGGTCCGGGTGCAATTTTCTGGATGTGGCTCATTGCTTTTTTAGGTGCTGCTTCTGCGTTTGTGGAAGCCACTTTGGCGCAAATTTATAAAGAGGTAAAAGAGGGACAATATCGTGGCGGTCCTGCTTATTATATTGAAAAGGGGCTTGGGGTAAAATGGTATGCGATCATCTTTGCCGTTGCGACCATTGTATCTACTTCCTTATTATTACCCGGTGTGCAAAGCAATAGCATTGCATTGAGCATGCAACAGGCATTTGATATTCCTGTATTATATACTGGCTTAGGAGTAGCCGCCCTTTTGGCTTTGGTTATTTTTGGCGGGGTCAGGCGCATCGGAAAGGTTGCAGAGATTGTTGTTCCCTTTATGGCTTTTGCCTATATCCTCATGGCAGTGGTTATTATTTCTATGAATGTAACAGAAGTGCCGGCAATGATCAAACTGATCATCAAATCCGCTTTCAATATGGAGGCAGGTTTTAGTGGTGTTTTCGGAATGGCGATCGCCTGGGGAATAAAAAGAGGAATTTATTCTAATGAAGCAGGCCAGGGAACAGCGCCCCATGCCGCCGCCGCAGCGGAAGTAAGTCATCCTGCAAAACAAGGATTGGTGCAGGCATTTTCTGTGTATGTGGATACCCTGTTTGTTTGTACTGCCACAGCTTTTATGATCTTATTTACGCAGAAATATAATGTGGTGAACCCGGATGGCGGATTTCTCCTGGAGAATTTACCGGGCGTAGCTGCGGGTGCCGAATATACACAACACGCAATTTCGACTTATTTCCCGCGGATAGGAGCAGGTTTTGTGGCATTTG
>JBBSUB010000314.1:0-4881 GCA_038235345.1 Chitinophagales bacterium | reverse complement strand
TCCGGAAAAGTAAATCTAAATTGTGCCGCTCTTTCTGTCGGAGTCATTTCTGCTGTCACATCATGATCTGCCAGGTACACACTATAGTAATATGGTTTTACGATTTCCGCTTTATGTGAAAACCAACTTGACCTGTCTTTGAGTGTAAATTTAGGTGAACCCGTTACAGGCATTATAGCAAACTGCCCATGGTCATTCATCCAGGGAGAAGGCTGATGCGTTTGTTTGAATCCATTTATTTTATCTGAATTATAGGTATATGCCCATCCATCACCCATTCCTCCAGTTTGCGGTGTCCAGAAATTCATGCCCCACGGCACAGCTATCGTCGGGTAAGTATTACCGTTAGAAAGCGATGGTTTTGAATCCGTTCCCATAAGCGGATTTACCCAATCCGCTGGTTCTGTCTTAGAATTGATCATTTGGGCATTCGTGGAAAGCGTTGCTATTGAAAAAAGCAAGGAAAGGATATTTCTAAATTTCAAAATCATATAATTGATATAAAAACAGTTCATAATTATTTTACCAAAAAACATCTGATATCTGAACCTGATTTTTTTTCATCGTTCAGGCCGCCAAAAGTCATGCGTCCCGACCGGGCTCATGGCTCATAGCTGATAGCTAAAATCAACTTTTCAATAAGTAAGGTTTTTCTTTATAAACCTTCCAGATAAATTCTCCGAAAATAGTATTGGACCAGGCGAACCACTTTCTGGTAAAGTTTTTTGCATCGTCTTTATGAAATGACTCATGCATAAATCCTGTGCCGCCATGGCAGTTTTGCAGCATTTTAATGCAGGCTTTTATTTCTGCATCATTATTACTGGTTAGTCCCCGCATCACAATACTCATTGGCCAAATCATATCCATTCCGATATGCGGTCCACCAATTCCTTCTCCGGCTTTTCCTTTGAAAAAGAAAGGATTCTCTTTGGATAAAATTAATTTCCGTGTATTTAAATAAATTGGATCATTTGGTTTTACTCCACCTAAATAAGGAAGAGAAAGAAGACTTGGAATATTTGCATCATCCATCAGGATATAACTACCATAACCATTCACTTCATAGGCATATACTTTTCCAAATTGTGGATGCGTTGTAACGGCGTGTTTTCTCAAGGCTGTTTCCACTTCATTGGCAAGATCAAGACATTCCTTCACCATTACAGTATCTTTATATACTACCTTTAATATTTCTGCTGCCTGGCGTAAACTCACGACTGCGAAGAAGTTAGAAGGAATCAGGAAATTAAACAAAGTCACATCATCACTTGGGCGAAAGACAGAACAAATTAAACCTACTGGTTTTACCGGATAGCCATATCCACCCATCGATACACCATCTGTAGCCCAGGCTGTTTCCCGTTGGAATTTGTATGGGCCGTGCCCGTTTTTACGTTGTTGTTCTTTAAATGTTTTTAGGATCAGTGCCATTGCCTTTTTCCAATCATCATCAAAGGCTGCTTTATCATCCGTTATTTTCCAATATTGATAACTCAAACGAATGGGATAACACAGGGAATCAATTTCCCATTTGCGCTCATGAATTCCGGGCTTCATATCTGTCAGATCATTCTTCCATTCACCGACTTTTGTTTCATCTTTATAAAATGCATTCGCATAAGGGTCTTTCAAAATACAATGCACCTGGCGGTTGATCACACCAGTGATTAAATTATGAAGAGCCGGATCATCTTTTGCCAGGGATAAATAAGGTGTTACCTGGGCGGTGCTATCACGTAACCACATTGCATCAATATCTCCCGTGATTACATAGGTATCCGGGCGGCCATTTTTCATTTCATAATCCACAGTGGTATCCAGCGTATTTGGAAAACAGTTTTCAAATAACCAGGCGATTTCTTTATTTCCTACGTTAGCTTTTATTTCTGCTATTGCCTTTTCAATGGCCGCGCTTTTGAATTTTCTATCTGCTTCAGGAATACGAACTACAGGGAAATCTTTGCCTTGCCGGGCAAATGTTAAGGATGGGTTCATCAAAATTCCGGTTCCTATGAGAGCACTGTTTTTCAAGAATTGTTTTCTTTGCATCTGATTTTTTTTAAAAAGGAGATTAATGTAATGGGTACGAATTTAGGTAAATACCAGTTTTGCTTCTGAACGTATCCGAAGATAGCAGAAGCATCTAAAATACAGTAAAAATATCCTATCAAAAAAAATATTTTGAGGAGTAAAAAATGTATTGTTAGAATAGGAGAAACAAGGTTTTTTTTATTTTAAAAATCCCCTCGCGGAGAGTCGTGTGTGGTGTCCTCACCGCCCACTTTCAACGAAGCGATGCTACATGTTGAAAGACACACTTTTAAAATTACCAGGCGATATTATTTTTTATGCATGTTGAATCCCGCCAAATAAAAGAAAAAGATCTTCCATACTTCCCATGTACGTGTAAAGTAAATTTTAAAAGGGCCATCGATCAATTTCCGTTCCCCCATCGGCCAAACAATTTCATATGTTATACGCCCTTCGCCGAAACCCATGGATGTTTTATCATCTTCCCCTTCGTGGAGTTCGAAGTCGATATTTTCAATCTCGAAAGAATAATTTGCAAATGTTTGGGTGGCTTCATACATCGCCTCAAAACGTTTCATGTAATCTTCCCGGTTTATAATATTTCCATCAGGTTCCGCTATTTGATCTTCAATATAATAGGTTTTCGGGTCCAGTTTTCTTTCAAGAAAATCATCCAAAAATTGATGAGTGGTTTCCCGGATATCCATTTCATGGTCCGGGTAAAATTCTTCATAGGAGAAATGAGAGATCATACCTTGTACAGCAAAGAATGGCGTGTCATGTTCCAGTAATTCATTGATAATAAAATTGTATTTAAAACGATCAGATCTTTCTCTGCTGAAGTCAATCTGAATAGAATGTTTTTTTAAAAGAACATTCAATTTTTTATAGGCTTGCTCAAAGGTTTTATCATCCAGTTTTTCCTGCGTTTCAAAAGTCGGATTACCCAAAATGTCTTTTATTTTTTTTGCGCTTGATGCTGCATGTTTTTTTTCAAACTCAAGGATATTATTTAAAAACTGGTTTTCCATTTCCGGAGATAAGCCTTCCCCACCACCAAAGACCGCTCCTGATTCGGCCATCATTTTCATCTTTAAAAAGTCATTTTGCATTCGGAGGTTTTCTTCCGGATCATCACTGAATTTTTCTTCTTCGGGTAAATCGTTATTTTTATTCATAGCAAGTATTCATTAGAATGAAAAAAGGGGTACCATATTTTAAAAATACAGATTATATATATAAGAAAGAAATTAGCTGTTTTTTAAAAAAATAAAAGAAAGTTTCTTAGATTGAAATGGTTCTTGTTGGGATTATTCTTTATGAAAGGATTCCTGAAAATATTGCTTTAAAATTTAAAAATATTCATTCATTTATAAAAAAGTTAGTATGGGATTATCTATTCATTATTCAGGCTATATTTCACATTTGGATTTGATTAAACCACTTACAGATGAAGTGGTTTACATCTGCACAGATCTGGGATGGGAATTACATGTTATAGGCGATGAGGAAATTAGCGGCGTCGTCTTTTCTCCAAAAGAATGTGAACCAATCTCTCTAACCTTTAACCAGGATGGGCGATTACTTTCTCCTCAAAACATTATGGTAAAAGATATTTATGATGGGATAACGCTGGGTAAGGAATTGATTTTTACCACAAGTACAAAAACACAATATGCTGGTATCGATGCACACATAGCGGTCATCAAATTGCTTAGGCATCTGTCGAAAAAGTATATGAAAGATTTTACCCTGGTGGATGAGGGACTTTATTGGGAAACCAATGACGAAAAGGTATTGCAGGATCAGTTTGGTGCCTATAATTCAGCCTTAGATATCATTTCAGAAGCACTGCAAAATATGCCGGATGTTCCGGGTGAAACCATGGAATCTTTGACTGATAGAATTGAAAGATTATTAAGAGAGAAATTGGGAGGAACAGAAGAATAGCTGCGGGCATATAAGTGAATCTTATTTCAATATTTACTTTCTAAATTCTGGCTACAATAAACTCTTTGCCAACTTTCCAAAAGTTCGAAGTTCGAATGAAGCCATCACGGAATGTGCCTGCAACTTTTGGAAAGTTTCGAAAAGGGACGATGCGATAATATATTTATAATCTTTAAAGAACAACTAGTTTTTTCAAAATCAGATCATGCTTTTCAAACCATTTTTGAATTAAGGTAAATAAGGTTGGGGTGTGTTAGTTCTGTATTTGCTTCTATACAACTACATATATTAAACACGAATTTTAGGCACCAATTTCACGAATTGAAGACAGTGTTTCAAAAGTTGTTGTTAGCGAAACATCGGCGCGGATATAGAGTTACTTCTATACAACTACATATATTTAAACACGAATTTTAGGCACGAATTTCACGAATTGAAAATAATGTTTCAAAAGTTGTTTTTAGCGAAACATCGGGGCGGCTATAGAGTTACTTCTATACAAATACATATATTAAACACGAATTTTAGGCACCAATTTCACGAATTGAAGACAGTGTTTCAAAAGTTGTTGTTAGCGAAACATCGGCGCGGCTATAGAGTTACTACTAAAGTTGAAGACAGTTTCAATTAATTTGTGGTCTTCCTATATGATTATAAATCTGAAGGATTTTTCCTTTGTGCTCTTTACGCATTTGTGGTAAAAGAAACTGTTAATCAAGAAAGACCGAAAACACGAAGGATCGTTTACTTGTTTAAAATCAGGTCAGGTTTTCGCAAACTTATTCATCAAACCTTAGTAGAGATATTCTGCATGATTAGAGTCCAACCTTATTATTTTTTTGAGCTAAAAGAATCTAATTTTTGGACCAAAGCCCGGTAGAGTTTTTCAATTTACAC
>JBBSUB010000313.1:0-4892 GCA_038235345.1 Chitinophagales bacterium | reverse complement strand
GTCTTTTAATTTTTCTGCGACTTGTTTTCCAATGATGCCGATTTCAACAGCGTATTCTTTATTCGCCGGAAAATGTGCACCCAGGAATATCTGCTGATTTGCACCGCCCAGAACCTGGTCATGCGTGGCAAAAATGGCTGTGCCGCCCAAAGGATCAACCATACATTGTACGGAAGGAGAGCATTTTTCTTCTCCATCAATAAAGGCTTCAACTATGCCACCCATTTCACGGAATTTTTCCATAAAGGTTTTGTAGGTCAGATCCGTCGCAACTACTTTTAAACGCTCCGGAAGTGTTTCCCTTATCCTCGTTTCCAGTTGGCTGTCAACATCAATTTCTTCAAAGGAGTATACCGCATTTCCATCGCCGGAAAACCCCTCATTTAATTTTATCACCGCTTTTCTCAAAGCAGGGAAGGTGGCCTTAAGGCTTACTAAAGAATGGATGATCTCTTCTTCTGAATGAAGGTCCTCAAAACCCGGTGGCAAATTGATCCCACAATCTTTGAATAACTTCCTGTTATTGCTTTTAGTTCCCAGGTAAAGCAAATCCGGATCACAACCATAAACCGGAATGTTTAATTGAAGTGCCAATGAGCGTTCTGCTTCAGTAACATTAAAACAATCCAGATGTGCCTTGTGTCCCGCGAGAATTTTCTTGCGAATTCGTTCAATTAAGCGGGGGCGATCCAGAATCTTTTGTGCAAGAGATTTATCGGAAGAATCGAAACAACTTAGGGTAGTTAATCGTTGACGGGCATGATAGTTCGTAATGCCCGGCAATAAATGCAGGTAATAATCCATAATAATATTATGAATCGGCATGCTGCTCAGATAGATGATATGGGTATTAGGTCTTCTTAATAACATCAACAGGCAAAGCATTCTTTCTTCATAATGAATGCTGCCATCCAGTTTTGCTAGTATTTCACGGTCTAAGGTAAGGCTGGGAATAATGATCACCGTTTCCTTTGACATCCTGTCGAAATAAAAATCCTGGTATTGGGACTGGAAATCCCGCTGCACTTGCTTGAATTGAGCTATTTCATTAGGGGTAGACTCCATACTGATTCAATGAATATAAAATTTCTCCGGAATTAAAATCGTGATTTTAAAAATAACGGTTTTGTATGGTTATTCAATCAGCCATTTAAAATTGGCGTATCCACCTTTTAGATTTAATTTCCGATCGGATCACTTCTTTTTACTTTAAAGCTCATTTATTCTTCAATTTGAGCTATAATACAATTGTTTTTGAGCTTTAAATTAATATAGCTCACTGTTTTCGTCAATAAAGATCATATATGCTGTAATTTGAGCTATATTTGAGTTATTATTGAGCTTTAAATTAGGCAACATGCAAGAAGATTTGTTAGAATATATTAGAAATTACCCTTTACTTTCTTCTGGTGAAATTCATAGTGGTATTCAAGCTGCGTATAGCTATCCGACGCTTAAACGTGCGTTATCGAAGCTTACAAAGGAAAATTTTATTATAACAGAAGGAAAAGGAAAAGGTACCAAATACCGGTTGAGTCCTTCTTATGAATTATTAGTGGATATTGAAGTTGATCATTATTTCCTATTGGAGCAGGATGAAAGAAAAATAAAAGATAGTTTTAATCATTCCCTGATTCCTGAAATCTTAACTGTTGCGCAATTATTTAGTATTGAAGAATATAATGAGTTAGCGGCTTTGCAGGCTAAGTTTACGGATAATATTGCACATCTCTCAAAAGCAGAGTATGGAAGGGAAATGGAAAGACTGGCTATAGACCTAAGCTGGAAATCATCGCAGATAGAAGGAAATACTTACTCTCTGCTCGAGACAGAGCTGTTGCTCAAAGAACAGAAAACTGCAGAAGGAAAGCCAAAAGACGATGCAACCATGCTGCTGAATCATAAAGAATCAATCAATTTTATAATTGCACACCCCGATTACGTAGTTCCACTAACCATAAGGGGCATAGAAGATATCCATAGCATACTGATAAAGGATTTGGAGGTTGACCGTAATATTCGGCAGAGAAGAGTAGGTGTTACAGGAACTAATTATAAACCACTTGATAATGAACATCAAATACGTGAAGCATTGGATGCTATGTGCACAGTGATCAATACGAAAGAAAATGTATTTGATAAATCTCTTTTGGCATTAATTTTACTTTCTTACATTCAGGCTTTCAACGATGGTAATAAAAGAACCGCAAGGATTGTAAGCAATGCTCTCTTAATTGCTAATGATTACTGCCCCATTTCATATAGAACGATTGCCTCAATTGAGTATAAAAAAGCAATGTTGATATTTTATGAACAAAATAATATTAGTGCTATAAAACAGATATTCAAAAGTCAGTTCGAATTTGCGGTGAATACCTATTTTTAGAAAGAAAGAGTTTTTTAATCAGATATTTATCAAATTGCAAAGCTGTTCAATCAATAGGTGATTTTGGTTGCGATTTAAATTCTTCCTGCATAGCTGCTTTGCGTAGTCCTCACTCCTCAAAATACACCCGCTTAACTCTCTGTGATATGCCCGTCATCATTTCATACGGAATGGTTTCGGCCCAGGCGGCCAGTATGGGTAAAGAAGGATTTTCTCCAAAGACAATGACGTCATCGCCTTCGGTTACACTATCGATGCCGGTGATGTCCAACATGATCATATCCATACAAACAATCCCGATAACGGGAGCAAGTTTGCCGGCTACCAACATCTTCCCTTTTCCATTTCCCAAACTGCGTGGATATCCATCCGCATACCCTAATCGCACAGTGGCGATCGTGCTGTCCTGATCTATTTTCCCATTCCGGCCGTACCCGACAGTTTCGCCTGCAGGAATATGCTTTATTTGAGAAATGGTTGTTTTTAAAACAGAAACATTTTGTAATTGTGCCTGCATTTTTTCATTGCTGTCTATTCCATATAATCCAATGCCCAGGCGAACCATATCCATTTGCAATTGAGGCAGGCGGCTGATGGCTGATGTGTTGGCAATATGTTTCAGGAAGGAATAGCCGATTCTTTTTTCAATCGCATTGGTGCAGCGCTGAAATATTTCATATTGCAAAAATGTAAAATCATCCTTGCTTTCTTCATCACTTGCAGCAAGATGGGAGAACATAGACTTTACGCGGATAAATGGGTTGTTTGCAACAAGATCTCCCAAATCAGGAATGTCTTTTTCTTCAAATCCTAAGCGGTGCATTCCGGTATCAATTTTTAAATGTACCGGGTATTTTTCAATGTCATTTATTTTTAAATAATGTTCGAAAGTCCGAAGAATATAGACCGAAAAGATTTCCGGTTCGAGGTTATGATTGACAATAGCTTCAAAAGTAGTTTCATCAATATTCATTACCATGATGGGCAACGTAATGCCGGCCTCACGGAGTTCTACACCTTCATCCGCATAGGCTACTGCGAGGTAATCTACCTTATTATATTCCAGTACGGAAGCTATTTCATGGCTACCCGTTCCATAACTGAAGGCTTTTACCATCGCCATGATTTTGGTAACGGGTTTTAGTTTTTCGCGGTATTTTTTCAGGTTATGTACCAGGCTGTTCAGGTTGATGGAAAGCACGGTTTGATGAACCTTATTTTCCAGCAGATGACTGATCTTTTCAAACTCAAATTTGCGTGCGCCTTTTATCAGAATACTTTCATCCCTGAAAAGATGCAGTTGAATGTCTTTTAAAAATTGGTCTGTTTGAGAAAAAAACAGCAAATTCTTAATTGCTGAAAAGAGCTCTTTATGCTGATTTATTTCCGGCCCGATTCCAATAAACGTATCAATGCCATGCTGTTGTAAAAGCGTTGCTACCCGGCCATATAATTGTTCGGCATCCATTCCTGATTGTGAAATATCCGAAAGAATAACTGTCTTTTTAGGATGGTTTTTCTGCTGGCGCAAAAAATCCAAAGCGATGCTCAATGAGTGCAGGTCGTTGCTATAACTATCGTTGAGAATCGTGCACCGGTTAATGCCCGGTTTTAATTCCAGCCGCATGGCGACGGGTTCCAACTTTTCAAAACGACGAAGAATTTCCGGATTTGCTTGATTCCGAACTATTAATAAACACAAACATTGAATGGCATTTTCAACAGAAGCATCATCACTGAAAGGAATGGAAATGGAATATGTTTTTCCATTAGCGATTCCTTTTATTTTCGTGAATGTTTGACTGCCGTTGTTGGCGTCCTCTCTGCCTTTGTTGGCGTCCTCACTGCCGTTGTTGGCGTCCCCGCCAACAATATGCCTAGCGCCGTGGTTGGTGTCCCCGCCAACCACATTCTTTTCAATTTTTAATATCCTCAAATCGCATTCCTCCCCACTTCCCCATTGAAACAATTTCAATCCCGGATACTCCTTTTGAAAAGCTAAAACGTCCTTTCTTACCCACTCCTCATTTGCGCAAAAAATAACATCACTGGCATGTTTAAACAAAATCAGTTTCTCCCTCAATTTCTGCATTTTATTTTCAAATCCTTCATCATGTGCCGTACCAATATTCGTCAGAATTCCAATGCCTGGCTGAATGATCTTTTCAAGTTTTGCCATTTCATCCGGAAGAGAAATTCCTGCTTCAAAAATTCCTAAGTTATTTTGAGTCTGAATATTCAAAACACTCAATGGCACGCCTATCTGGGAGTTATAACTTTTAGGACTGCGAACAATAGAATGAGTCGTTTGCAGGATTTGATTCAGCCATTCTTTCACAACAGTTTTCCCATTGCTTCCTGTAATGCCAATTGTCAGTAGTTCCGGAAATTGGTTCCGGTGATGAATCGCTAAATCCTGTAAGGCGTTTACAGCGTCAGCAACCAATAAGATATTCGCCAAAGGGAAATTCCCTGTTTCAAAATCAGGTGCATCAATCACGAAATT
>JBBSUB010000312.1:0-4908 GCA_038235345.1 Chitinophagales bacterium | reverse complement strand
CAGCCACTCGTGCAAGGCATCATGGTCAGCCCCCTTCATTTTACATTCAGTCACCATTTTGCTTATCCCATCTGTGAATTTTGCCTGGAAAGCCTGGTAATCTTTCACTTCAGGATTTGCGTTTGTCTTAAACTGATCTATAATTGATTTCAGATTTGCGACATTTTCATTTGTGCTCGCATCTGCTTTCCATTTAGCACCATTATTTAATGAAGGCACACCAGTTGTAAGTGCCGTCGCATCTGCGGGTAATGCATCTTCAGGAGCGCCTGTTTTATTTGTCGCAGCAGCACGGTCATAATCTGCATGATCTTCAACAGCAGTCGCAGATTCCTGAGAGTTACAGCCAAAAAGGATGGCTACAGTAAAAAGGGATAATAAAATCTTTTTCATCTAATATTTATTTTCTGTGAGCTACAATATTACAATCAGGTTTCTGAATCTTTTATAACTCCGGATAAACCTGATCCAATGCTGCCTGAAAAACGCAGCCTGCAAGTTTTGTATTTCCATGTGATTTCAGAAGAATATCGGATTGGGAAATATTACAAAACCTGCAAACTACTATTTTGTAAGCAGTTAGTTTTTCAAAAATTTAATTCGTTCCTAAATTCTTTTCTACTTCTAATGCTTTTGGGAAAAGAATGTTGTTCTCAAGATGTATATGCGTAAACAGGTCGCTTTCAAATTCCTGGAGTTTATTATAAAGAAATGCATAGCTGGCGCATCCATCAGCAGGCAATGTATAATTATCACTTAGTCTCCTGATCTCTTCCATTCTTCTTCCTACAAAATCATGCTCTGCTTCCATTTCATCGATAGGTGTTTTAATCGTCTCAAACTCGCCAAAACTTTTACCGTTACTCCGGGATGCCACCTGCTTTACGTAAGGAAAAACAATTGTTTCTTCACTAACCATATGCTCAGTCATTTCATTGCAAACTTCTTGTACATACTGATTAATTGTTTCCAATTCAGGATGTTTATCGCCGTGTACTTTGGTTACTTTATTGGAATAAGCTCTTAAATCCGGAATAGATTTAGTCACATAGCTGTGATGTGTATTTACAATATAATCTGCCAGGAAATCCAATGACCAATCATTGTAGGGCATAGGAGGGGCAGCGTTAGTAACAGCAGAGGTCACTTTATCAGCAGCCTGTAATTCCTGCTCTACTTTTGTTACGTCAATTCCTTTATCAGCACAGGCTTCTCTTACAGTCTTTTTACCGCCGCAACAAAAGTCCAATCCATATTTTTTAAATACTTCTGCTTTGCGTAAATCTTTTACAGCTATCTCTCCCAGGGTTTCTTCTCCTTCGCCTAACAAATTTTTAGTAATTTTTATTCTGTACAATTCCGGTCCCTGCTCCAGGTATTCCCAGGAAAAGATATTTCCTCTTTCGCCTAACATCTGGTAATAGAGCGGCTTTGGATCATGATCATTATGAATGGTCAGACTTTCGCCGGAGACCAGTTCGTCAAACCTTGCAAAGATGGTCGGATGTTTCAGTCTTGGTTCAAGAGCAGTTACATTCAAAATATTTTCTTTAATCTCCGGTGTGCCATTTAATGGAATATTTTCTTTTGGGATCATTTCTTCTGCTTTATTTTGAGTGATTTTAATTCTGTACACTTCCGGTCCCTGCTCCAGGTAATCCCAGGTAAAGATGTCTCCTCTTTGACTTATTAATTGATAGTAAAGCGGACGCGGATCATGATCATTATAAAGGATCAGGCTTTCTCCGGGAGCGAGCTCATCGAATCGTGCAAAAATGGTTGGATGCTTTAATTGGGGTTCCAGTAAGGTGACATTCAAAATATTTTCTTCTAATGTTTCCATTTCGTGTTTTTTAAAATTTAAAATTGAATGCAAATGTAAGAAGATTTCAACAATAAAAGTATTTCAGTACTTTTATTGTTTTTAAGTTTACGTTGGTGTGACAAAGAAGGAAAAAGATGAAATTTCGGAATTATAATAAAATAGAATATTAAGTTAACAAAAGACAATGGATTTTAAAACTAAATTAAAAGGAATGGAATATAGGTTTTAAGCGTATATCCATTAAGTTTAGATAAATTTTTACCTCTGTAAAATAATTAATCATTGACATTATACCATCTCAACCAGTTAGCCTTGAACAAAATAAATTAAATGAATGGTTTAGTGAAATGGTTGCAACATTAAAAACGCACGAATTAATTTCAGAAACAGATACTGCTTCTCCTCAGGTTAAATCGATGTATGATGTTTTTGTAAATGACAATATTAACGATATAGCATTCCAGGGAAAAATGAATGCCCAGGTGCATTTCGTAAGAAGCATCCTGATTGAATACCTTTCTCTTTTGGATAAAAACCTTCCTTCAAAATTGGCCGTATATTTTACTGATTCATAAGTACTTGTTTGGGCAGAAAATTCAGACAATGATGAAGAAATGGAAAAAAAATCTTTTAATAACAGAGGCAAAAATAAATGCAAAGTATCATCCCTTTGGATTCGCAATGGAAACTAAAATTGTAGAAGAATCAGATAATTTTAATATCCCAAACCATTACAAAACTTTAAAATAGTTCTTCTATTGCCCTCATTTGAAGAACATATCACCCAGGCTAATAAAAATCTAAATTTTCTCATCCAACATCAATAACTCCGTTAATGATTGTTTCGATCGGCAAATAACGGTTTGTTTTTATAGCGCTCTTCATATAGTTAATGCACATTTAAGCAAATTCGATTTGCAATACAGAAAACATTCTGATGTAAATCATGCTATCAATCCATTTACTTTTTCACCATGCAGACTACCTGAAGACATTTATATCACCTATATGTCATTACAGTCATTATCCAGGCGAAGAAGATATCTGGTAAATGAAAAGGATAAAAACCTCAAGTCACATCAGGCATTTCTAATTTTTGAAAACATATTGCAAAAGGATTCAGACACCTCGACCTCCTGTTAAATTATTTCAATGTCATGTATCACTGAAGTATGCAAAGTGGCTTATTGAAATGCCCGGAGATTAAAAGAAAAGAAGATTTTAGTGTGCTTCAATTTACAATTTATACGGTAAGGAACCCAACTACCTTATAAGGAAGAAAAAAAGAGGCAGGCCGAAACCTGCCCCACGATTATTTAAAATGAATATTTTCCATCTTCGATCAGCTTTGCTGCCACCAATCTGCGTGCATCTTTTGCATTGAAAGGATCCGTTTTTGTAAAACGTTTCAAGCCCAACAACATCATTCTTTGCTCATCCCCTTCCGCAAAGGAATTGATCGCTTCTTTTCCTGCTTTCCATACTGCATCGACAGCATCATTCAGGTAAACGTGAAGCATCGCTAAGGGTACTTTATTATTTTCTTCACCGGTCCTGTCCACTGCTTTCATTACGCGGAGCAACATACTTTCGGCTACGAATGTTTTGATAGCCATGTCAGCAATGTTCATGATAATTTCCTGTTCTTTACTTAAAGTCATCATTAACTTTTGCACTGCAGCTCCTGCAACCATTAATACCGTTTTCTTCATATTCGCAATGGTCTTCAATTCTGTTGCAAAAGGTGTATCATCTCCATCGCTAAAATCTGGAATACTCATCAATTCTTTCGAAACTTCTGTGGCAGGTCCCATCAAATCCAACTGACCTTTCATGGCTCGCTTGAGCATCATGTCCACTGCAAGCAATCTATTGATCTCATTTGTTCCTTCAAATATCCGGTTGATACGGCTATCCCTGTAAGCACGACTGATATTGTATTCGTCACTGAAACCATTACCACCATGTATTTGTACACCTTCATCCACTACATAATCCAATACTTCACTACCATTGACTTTTAAAATGGCGCACTCAATGGCAAATTCTTCCGCAGCTCCCAACAAGGCTTCGTTAAATGGTTTGCCGGCTGCCAGTAATTCTTTTTCTTTTTCATCAATCCAGTTCGCTGTACGATACAATGAACTTTCATCAGCATAAATCTGAATGGCCATTTCCGCCAGTTTGTATTTAATCGCGCCGAATTTTGCAATAGGCATTTTAAATTGTTCCCTTGTTTTTGCATACTCAATGGATTCTTCCAGGGCACCTTTTGCACCACCATTTGTAGCGGCATCCAATTTCAATCTGCCAATATTCAGGATGTTGAATGCGATAATATGACCGCGTCCTATTTCACCCAAAACATTCCCTACCGGCACTTCGCAATCCTGGAAATATAATTGAACAGTTGAGGAACCTTTAATGCCCATTTTATGTTCTTCCGGCCCATTTGTAAAACCAGGCATGCCACGTTCCAAAATGAAGGCGGTAAATTTATCCCCGTCTACTTTTGCAAACACAGTGAATACATCAGCAAATCCGCCATTTGTAATCCAAACCTTCTGCCCGTTTAATAAATATTTTGTTCCGTCGGCACTAAGCGTTGCAGTTGTTTTTGCACCCAAAGCATCACTTCCACTTCCCGGCTCCGTGAGACCATAAGCACCCTTCCATTCACCCGATGCCAGTTTTGGAATATATTTTTTCTTTTGCTCTTCAGTTCCGAAATACAGAATGGGCAATGTTCCTATTCCTGCATGCGCACTCATGGCCACACTAAAAGAATACCCGGCACCCAATGCCTCACTCACCAAAGTAGATGTTACAAAATCTTTTCCCATTCCACCGTATTCTTCCGGTACTGAAGCACTCAAAAGTCCCTGTTCTCCCGCTTTCTCCATCAGTTTAGGCATCAATCCCGGTTCCGCTTTATCTATCCTGTCCATAACAGGAAGCACTTCTGTTTTCAAAAACTGGTGACACATATCGCGTATCATCAATTGTTCTTCGGAAAAATCTTCCGGCGTAAAAATGTCTTTTACATTTCCTGGTTTTATTAACCATTCTCCTCCTATTAAGGT
>JBBSUB010000311.1:0-4924 GCA_038235345.1 Chitinophagales bacterium | reverse complement strand
CCATATTCAGTGAGATACAATGGAGTGTTTTCAGGTAAAATATTATTTTGAAAATTTTTCAATGCTATGGAAAGCAGTCCCGGTGCCGCAGCCAATTGCGGTGAGGATGGCGCACATATATCATCGAACGGATACCATTCAAAAGAAAAAAAGTTAAACAGGTCAATGCTGATATGCATTTTTAAATAATTCAAAAAAAGACTGGTCCATTTCGATTCTGTAAAAGTAGTCCTATCATCCTCTTCAAAGGAGAGGGAAGCAAAGCCGGGACCACCCATTCGAATATCGGGATACATGCTTTTTATCTGCCTGCCCCACTGATAATAAAGTGCGCCATAATCAACAGGTGAAATCAATTGTCCTTCGGGTTCCTCCCCCATTTCAAGTTCTTCAAAAGGATAATGTTTTGTTTTCAGATAATGCAGCATTGCAAGTACATTTTCGGGCGTATCATATAATAGCGCTGCGGGCATTAATGCAGGTTGTCCTGCTGTTAGACCACTTTCAAAAAAACGGTCTATCCCAACTTGCTCTGTATTAAAATCAAGGTCCTGTGCGCGGTGCCATGGATCTGTAGAAGATACATAAACAGTACTCTGTCGGTGATCCGGCGAATGACGCATCCAATCCTGAAATTTTCCATTTTTATCCATCAACCCTACTTGCAATTCTTTAATGGCAAAACCTAAACGATCTCTGACATCATTCGACTCATCGCTTGTGTTATAGGAGCTTTCTGTAAAAGAAATTCGAATAAAACGAACCTGAAGGGGCTTATTTGAAATGGGTATTATTTCATTTTCTCCTTTCGGATTATCAACAAACTTTTTAGGAAGTAAATGCCAAATATCCGTTTGATAAGGATCAAAATAATCGGGATCGGCATTTTGTGCATAATCTATTTTGTAGGACAGTGCATAAGGTTTACCCCATTTTATCCGGAGGGCATTTACTGCTTTCAATTTACCCAAATCTACAATTATCCATTGGGGGTGCAGGTCATTCGATTCCTTTGTAAAATATTTATCTAAGTAAGGATTGCTTTTCCAGAAAGTGGAAGAATCACCATCTGAAATTCTGGAATACCCGTCATCGTTCGCCTGATCATACGTGTTTCCTCTTCTGGGCAAACGGTAGCCATAAGACAAATCAATTGTTTCTGCTGGCAGACTATCCGACACCCAGTATCCCTGGTTTCTAATTGCATTTGACCAGGTGCCTTTGGGATTCCAATGCCAGGTTTTTCCTCCAATCTCTGTTCTTAATCTGTAGCTTACCGGTTTCAATCCTACAGACTTCATCGCCTCAATATTTAACGACGTCAGCATTTGGTTGATCTCTCCTTCAGAATGTCCGTCAACAGCACCGCCTATGGTTTTGGAAGGAATAAATGTATTCGTGGGCTGATTGGGTGTATAAAGGATATGAATGTTTCCCCTGTTTATTTTTTGCGCAGAACAAGGTGCAGAAAAACAAAAAGCAATGAGGCAGGAGGCGATTGTTTTCATACTTTATCCCAATATTAAAATTCTCTTTTTTTCTTAACCTACTTACATATCTTTTTCCTCAATAACCTTATTTCTTCACAAATTTCAACACCTTCTTTCCATTTGAAAAATCGATCTCAAGAAAATAAACACCTCGTGGCAGATTGCTTACATCTATGAAATTTCCAAGAGAGTTTTTATTTAATTCCTGTACAAATCCTCCGCCGGAATTTAAAATTCTTGCCGTAGGATTATCCATTTGAAAAGCCGGTTCAATCCTTAGGATATCTGTTACAGGATTGGGATAAAGTTTTATCTGTCCAGCACCTGATTTACGGCTCAGCACCTTTAGAGAATTCTGACTAATCACGGAACCCGTTAATTTATTATCTATAGACATTCCGGTAATCTTAAACCAGATTTTTTGAGCTTCTGCCAGTGGAGGATTGATCCATTGGTAAGTCGTATCCGTTATTCCTTTTACAACGGGCTGGAAACTTACCTTTTCATCCACACTATATTCTAAATTATACGTGATTTGGCGCCCTTCGTCCGGGTTTAATAATTGCCACGTAATGGGTTTAGAAATATCATAGATTTCTTTTTGAGGTTCTTTTATTTCAATCACCGGTTTCTCGTAGTGATGTAATAATTCTGCAAATCCAAATCCGGTTACAGAATTTCCATTTACAGTTCCGGTTATATCTGTGGCACCTTCATAAAACCGGAATGGCCATTCTACTTCTGTATTAGGATGTTTTGTGGTAATGATCAGATCAAGGTTATTTTTAGAAGACTTCAGTCGCCATTTAGAAGCATAGCATCTGATGCTGTCGGGCATAAAATTAAATCCCAGGCGTTCAATGGTAAAATCACTCGTTGTATATTGAGTAGTCTCATTTACATAAACAACCTGAATCCGATATTCTTTTTTATCAGGTATTTTATTTTCTGCTGTAAAAATATTCCACAGATTCAGATCCATTCCATTGGATAATTGCACATGGAACCACTCATATTTTTCACCGGTAAGCGGATTAAAATTTCCATATTGCCTATCTATCCAGGATTCACCTTCTACTTCTTCCATCATACCATTTAAGATCAGTTTTCCTGTCACTTTATTTCTTGTAAGAGAATAATAATAAGTATAATTAGAAAGCCCTTGTTCAAGATATCCATCGTCATCAAGAATAAGCGGCCTACGCGTTGCCGTAGAAATTAAATCCAATTCAACCTTAGCATCATTGGCTTTAATTGAGTATTCAAAAGGAATAAGCTTATTATCTTTTGTAAGATTTACCCAACTTTCTTTTCCGCCGTTGTAAACAGAAGTCTGGATATCGAGTTGAGTTGTTGATAATTGAGTGTAATTAACAGGCCGGGTATCTTTATAAAATGCACCTGTAGCATTATCCATTAAAGTAAGTATCCTGAATCCTTCAAAAGTAGAAGCAGGATAAAAAAAATAGGTTAGCATAATGCTATAAGACTTGCCAGATGTTTTTCCTTTAAGATGACCTGAAATATACCACCATTCAATGGGCTCTTTTCCATGGCGTCCTTCGTCTTTGGGAAAAGAAATTTTACTTCCGGGAGGCGTATAAGGGAAAGATTTCCAATCTTGTGAATGAGCATATTGACTGCTAAAAATTACCAGCAGGAAAATAAAAAGCCATTTCTTCATTTGAAATAATTGTACATAAAGGTAATTTTTTAGTCGGTTCCTTCTTGATTTTCATTAAGGCATCGAAAGATTTACTTAGACCTTTTCAAGTGGAAGAAATAAAAGTGCGGCAAGAAAACCACATTTTAAGGTATTGTTATTATTTCATTTTGAACTTCCGGCTTTCATCTTTGGTTTATAGCTTGCAAATAAATTACCCACATACTTACACTTTATGAATAAATTTATCAACAGCCTTTTCACTATTATAATTGTATTATTAAGCTCTCAAACAATTTGCGGACAACAAATCACATCTTCCTTTTCGAAGAATATTGTAAAAGAAACAAATCAATTCAGACAATCGAAAGGTCTGCCTGCCTTAATTCCTACAAATGAATTTAACGGAATAGCTCAAAAACATAGTTCTGATATGGCAAGAAAACGCGTTTCATTCGGACATGACGGCTTTAAGGAAAGATCGCAAAAAGCAAAAAAACTATTGAATGGCAGGATGAGTGGTTTTGCAGAAAATGTAGCATATGGAGCTAAAACTTCCACGGAAGTGGTGAAAGGTTGGGAAAACTCACCAGGTCACCGGCGCAATATGCTTGGTGCATATAAATACATTGGTATAGGTATTGCCGCCGATAAAAATGGAAGATTGTATTATACACAAATCTTCGCTCAATAGTAAAATCATATATTTTAAATAAAACGACATGAAAAAAGCTTCTATCTTTTTTATTTCCTTCATCGTATTCCTCTTCATACAGACCACCCAAGGCCAAACTGCCCAAAAACCTTTCACAGGAGCGGAAGCCACTTTGAAAAATTATAAGGTATTGTATGAATTAAATTCAAACGATATTAAACGAATGACGGGTACTTTACGTAATATCAACAACGCCCTGGAAGATCCGCGATTAAAGGGAAAACTGGAAGTAGAACTCATCGCTTACGGTGATGGATTAGCGGTGTATGAAAAAAATAATTCGTTTGAAAAAACCTTAAAGGATCTGCAGGCAAAAGGCGTTATTCTTGCTGCCTGCCAAAATACAATCCGGGAAAGACACATTGATAAAAATGATTTATTCCCATTTATATCCTTTGTACCAAGTGGTAACGGAGAAATTATTATTCGTCAATACCAGGGCTGGGCTGTGGTGCATCCGTAAGAATTAAAGCCTGAACAGGCCCATAAATTTATACTCCATTTTAATTTAATTTTTACCCCACTTGAAAACTGCCTTATTAAATTGTCACGCGATTTCAACCGTGTGTAAATTGAAAAACTCTACCGGGCTTTGGTCCAAAAATTAGATTCTTTTAGCTCAAAAAAATAATAAGGTTGGACTCTAATCATGCAGAATATCTCTACTAAGGTTTGATGAATAAGTCTGCGAAAACCTGACCTGATTTTAAACAAGTAAACGATCCTTCGTGTTTTCGGTCTTCCTTGGTTAACAGTTTCTTTTACCACAAATGCGTAAAGAGCACAAAGGAAAAATCCTTCAGATTTATAATCATATAGGAAGACCACAAATTAATTGAAACTGTCTTCAACCTTAGAAGTAACTCTATAGCCGCCCCGATGTTTCGTTAACAACAACTTTTGAAACACTGTCTTCAATTCGTGAAATTGGTGCCTAAAATTCGTGTTTAATATATGTAGTTGTTTAGAAGTAACTCTATATCCGCGCCGATGTTTCGCTAACAACAACTTTTGAAACACTGTCTTCAATTCGTGAAATTGGTGCCTAAAATTCGT
>JBBSUB010000310.1:0-4965 GCA_038235345.1 Chitinophagales bacterium | reverse complement strand
TATGAGTGTATCCGTTGTTATGACTGGAATCGGAATTGTAGGCCTGGCTGGTATTGTAGTAAAAAATGCCATCCTTGTAATTGACTTCGCTGATGAATTGCGAGGAAGAGGAATGAAACCGAAAGAAGCCGTGATCCAGGCAGGTAAGATCAGGATCATTCCGGTATTACTGACGGCTCTTGCAGCAATAGCGGCACTTTTACCATTGGCCATAGGTTTTAATATTAACTTTGTTACAATGTTTTCTGATCTGGATCCCCAAATTTTCTTTGGTGGTGATAGTGCTTCATTTTGGAAACCTCTTGCCTGGACAATTATATTCGGGTTGACTTTCGCTTTCTTTATGACATTGGTAATGGTACCAAGTATGTACCTGATCGCTGAAAGATTGAAGCGCCCGATGCAAAGACAGTTTGGAGGTAAATGGATCTCTATCATGGGAATTCCGCCGTTGACGCTGCTTTTTATCCCTCTAATGTTTATTACCATGTTCATTCATAATGCACAGGTAAGAAGAAGAAGAAGGAAATTGGGAAACAAGGTTGGGGAGAGATGGATTGGTAGCTGGTTTTAGGATTTTGTTTTAAGTTTATCTATATATTACCCTGCAGAGATTCATTTTTCTGCAGGTTTTTTTTGTGCATAAAATTATGGGTTTCCCTGTTTTTTTATAGTTCCATTATTGCATATAGTTTATTTATACAATAAACTTTTCCTCTTTTGATTAAATTTCTTTGACCACCTATAATAATTATATATCCGAACACGTTTCTTTTTTATTAAATACACAGAAAATCCTAACCTATGATCGTAAAAGAAATTGTTTGCCAAATCCTCATCGTCATTCATGTAATATTATATGTAGAATCCCGGAGGCAAAAAATTAAAGCTAAAATATAGATTCCTACCCCTGAAACTTTTTTAAAAGAATCTTCTTATTCCATGATTCATCAGATGGGAATAAAATAAAATACCTGGTATAAATATTTATTCCTGTTCTGGTTTTACTATAACGGGAAAAATTTCTATGATTACTATCATATTATTTTTTGATAACTCAACACATTTAAAAAATCAGTTTAAGTAAATTTGCACTGAATTTTAAACGTGTTTTTGATGAAAAGGAATAATAGGATTTTACTGATCAGTGCATGCTTTTCAATATTTGTTTTATCAGCTACCACATTAATTGCCCAGGATAAAACCACAGAAGAATTAAAACTATCTATTCAATTACGACCTCGCGCCGAAATAAGAAATGGATTATTTACGCCCATTTTAAAAGGACAAAAACCCGGAGCATTTATTAGTCAGCGGAGCCGGCTGGGACTTACCTACTCAAAAACACCATATTTGAAAATGGGGCTAAGTACCCAGGTAGTCAGTACGTGGGGAAATGACGCGCAGGTGCAAACTACCGCCAACGATATTTCTCTTTACGAAGCCTGGGCACAACTTTTCTTTTCAAAAGAATGGAATCTGAAGTTGGGCCGTCAAATTCTTTCTTATGATGATGAACGGATTCTTGGAGCACTTGATTGGAATAATGCCGGCCGTAAACATGATGCAGCTTTACTTGGTTTTGAAAAAAATAAACTAAAAGCGAATGCAGGCTTTGCTTTCAATCAAAATTCTGAAAAAACGACCGGAACATATTATGACAACCAGGTAAGCCAGCCGTATAAATCAATGGAATTTTTATGGCTTCGATACGATATTAATCCATCCCTGGCTTTTTCTCTTCTTGGACTGAATCTTGGTTTCCAGGACCGGATTGATTCCTCCCGTTCAAATCTACAAACCCTGGGTGGAAACGTTTTTCTTAAGAAAAATAAATTTGCCGCCACAGGAACTTACTACTATCAAACGGGAATAAATCATTCCAATAATACGATATTGAAAAGCACAAATGCATGGATGGCTGCGCTTAAATTTGATTACAATTTCAATCCTTCTTTTTCAACTTCTATAGGATCTGATTATCTTAGTGGTAATAATATGCATTCAACTTCCACCCAAAATACCTATTTTAATCCCTTATACGCAACGGGCCATAAATTCTATGGCAGCATGGATTACTTCTAT
Organism: Chitinophagales bacterium; assembly: GCA_038235345.1. Taxonomy (GTDB): domain Bacteria; phylum Bacteroidota; class Bacteroidia; order Chitinophagales; family Chitinophagaceae; genus Ginsengibacter. Next base: position 2,880 of record JBBSUB010000310.1, on the reverse strand, counting down.
GTCAGCAGCCCACATAACAACACAGGACTATGGGATTCTTATATCAATTTAAACTTCAAACCAACGGAAAAATTCACTGGCCAAATTGCATTTCATCATTTCGGATCCACAGGTGAATTAGTAGATTATTCAGGTGAAAATGCACCCAAATCATTGGGAAATGAAGCAGATCTTTCCCTTGGCTATACGATCATGAATGATGTAAAAATAACGGGAGGTTATTCTCAAATGTTCACAGATAAATCCATGAAGTATGTAAAAAACATCCCTCCTGTTTCAGAAATGAAATCAGTTCAAAACTGGGTTTGGGTTTCTATTAATATCAATCCTCAAATCATTCTTAAATCAAATCAATAAATCCTAAAAACACTTAACTATGCGACATTTCAAAAAAGGCATTTTACAATCGGCACTCTTTCTATCATTGATTATATTGAGTTTCTCCTGCAAAACAGGTGGATCAAATAATATAAATGATGATGCGGGTTTCGATATTTCTAAAATAGATACGGTTTTAACAGGCACAGTTACCGCAGAATTAACTGATCCGCCAATGGTGCCAAAACCGCTTGAATATTCTTCTCCGAAAACAGTGATGGTAGAACTTACTGCAGTAGAAAAAGTAATGAAGATAGCTGACAGCACGGATTATTTATTCTGGACATTCGGAGGTACAGTTCCGGGTAAATTTATCCGTGTTAGACAAGGTGATCTTGTTGACTTCACTTTAAAAAATATGCCCGACAGTAAAGTATCCCATAGTATTGATTTGCATGCTGTAACCGGACCTGGTGGTGGTGCAGAAGCTACGGCTACTGCTCCCGGGCAATCTTCCCGCTTTCAGTTCCGCGCATTACATCCTGGATTATATGTTTATCATTGCGCAACTGGTCCTGTAGGATTGCACATTGCCAATGGCATGTATGGATTGATCCTTGTAGAACCACAGGGCGGCATGACCAAAGTGGATAAAGAATACTACGTAATGCAGGGAGATTTCTATACTGATGGTAAGTTCGAAGGAAAAGGATTACAAAACTTTAATGAGCAAGCCGCGATTGATGAAAATCCAAATTATGTTTTGTTCAACGGAAAAGTTAGATCCATAACCGGCAAAAATGCATTGCCTGCGAACGTGGGTGAAACCATTCGTTTATATGTTGGTAACGGCGGACCAAACCTGGTATCTTCTTTCCATACAATCGGAGAAATTTTTGATAAAGTATACATGGAAGGCGGATCAGGTATAAACAGAAATATCCAAACAACCTTGATCCCTGCAGGTGGTGCCACTATGGTAGAAATGAAACTGGAAGTACCTGGTGTGCTTAATTTAGTGGACCATTCTTACTTCCGCGCAAACAGTAAAGGTGCTGTAGGACAGATTAAAGTTTCCGGAAAAGAAAATCCTTCTATCTATAATAAGATCAGAAATAAATAAATCCCGATTTTGAAATATTTATTAACCATATTAACAATCGCCTTCGTTGGGACATCATTTGCCCAAACGAAGGCGATTGTTTCTGAAAAGAAAATGGTGACGATACCTGCAGGTATTTATGATCCGTTTTTTATTAAAACAAGTCCCGTACCAATCAGGGTAGCAGCATTTAAACTGGATGAAACCGCCGTCACCAATTTGGAATTTCTGGAGTTCGTGAAAGCAAATCCGCAATGGAGAAGGTCTAAAGTAAATCGTCTTTTTGCAGATAGCAATTACCTGAGGCATTGGGAAAATGATGTATCGATTGGGAAAAAAAATGAAAATATTTACAATTCCCCTGTCGTTCATGTATCATGGTTTGCTGCCCAGGCGTATGCAAAGTGGAAAAACAAACGGTTGCCAACCGTAGAAGAATGGGAAAGAGCCGGAATAGCTCCGCCAAAGAATACAAAAATCACATCTATAGTGGATTACATTGCGAAATGGTACAGCATTCCCAGTCCGAAAGTGTTGCCCAATATTAAATCCACTTTCCAAAATACCTATGGTCTTTATGACATGCACGGTCTTATATGGGAATGGACGTTTAATTTTAATAGCTTTATAAGCTCAGGTGATTCCCGTGGAAATACGGAAGATGAAATTAAAGCTTTCTGCGCTGGTGGAACTATTAATGTAAGAGATAAAAGTGACTATGCGGGCTATCTTCGCTTTAGTTACAGAGGAAGTTTGAAAGGAAATTTTTGCATCGCAAACCTTGGTTTCAGATGCGCGAAAGACATATAGTTTGAAGTTTGTAGTTCGGTTCAAAGTTCGTAGTTCGTAGTTCGTAGTTTTTTTAATTCAACGGCGAAGGCATTTAACCTGATACCTGCCACCTAAAACCTAACACCTAATACCTACAACCTGATACCTGACACCTGACACCTAAAAAAAAACCAATGAAAACATTTCTCTCCGCCATATTGATTTGCAGTATTTTAATGAGTTGTGGCGGCAACGAAAAAAAATCAGCGTTTGAAGGGGAAGTTATCAAGGAGCATCCCACCGCAGCAGTAGGCACGATTCCTGAGAACAGTCTTTATATGCTGACAGATAGTTTTCAGACACAAAATAATCAGCAGATCGTATTATCGCACTTCGCCGGAAAACCCACCGTAGTTGGAATGATCTTTACTCATTGCGATTATGCCTGCCCAAGACTCACGGCTGATATTAAAGGTATCAACAAGGAATTGAATGCTCCGGAGGGAAAAGTGAATTATGTTTTGATTTCTTTCGATACAGAAAGAGATACACCGGAAGTATTGAAAAAATACGCGGAGAATTTAAAATTAGATAAGGATTATACACTCCTTCATGGTAGCGAAGAAGCCGTAAGAACTTTATCTGTATTATTAAATGTTCAATTCCAAAAAGATGCCGAAGGGAATTTC
>JBBSUB010000309.1:0-5001 GCA_038235345.1 Chitinophagales bacterium | reverse complement strand
ATTCTTGCCATGGTTTACTTTTATAGATTAACGAAACTTATTCGGTTTAAGTATGCTATATGTTCGATGCCTGTGACCGAACATATAGCGAACATGTATCGGACATGTACCGGACATGTGACAAAAGTGAAGGGTGGAATCAGAAGGGTGAAATTAGCTGTGAGCTGTGAGCCTGGAGCTATGAGCAAAAAGCTGTGAGGTATGAGCCGGGAACTCCCAAATCCCAACTCCCAAATCCCAAATCGTAACTCCTAAATCGTAAATCGTAAATCGTAAATCCCAAATCCTAAACCCTTATAAAATAGTATTTATACGTGAAAAATGGCTAACGATACCCATTTATTAACGGGTTGGCCTTGTTAGCTTGCCATCTAAATTTAATTGTTATGAGTAAAAAACATGAAATTTCATTACCGGTAGCCGTTGATATGACCACCAGGTATCAATCCAACCGGCCTGAAGGATTTCCAATCAGCGAAGCTTTTGAAATCGATGCAGTTCAAAAACTGCTGAAAACCAAAGATGCTTCATATTTAAGGGTGTACTATGGCATGAAAGAAGATGCCAGTTTGCATGCCATCCTTGTAGCAGCCGATGCTTCAGGAAATGACTTATTACCCTCAGCTTCTGTAACTACTTCGAATGAGGAAGGAGAAGACGATGAACCGGTAATCCTCGAAGATGGAATTCGTTGTCCTCCTTTGTGTCCGGGGGGCTCTCCTTTAAATCCGTAAGCTTCTGAGTTTGGATAAAGGTTAAAAAGGTAATGCGTGATTGTTTTTAAAGTTACCGCATTGCCTTTTTTAAGTTATTGTAATAAATAGTTTTTTTAAGGTTTTAAAGTGTTCATTCTTTAGGCCGGAGATTTAAAAATATATAAAATGTCAGATTTTGTCTGGACAAGTGTCCTGCATTACTCAATATGGATACCGGCTATCCTGGCTTTGGTTCGTTTTCGATCTGTTATAGTCAATTTTTATCCCTTTTTGCTGCTCATCTGGCTGGGTGCCCTAAATGAGATATTTAGTGTTTTCATCGTACTTAATTCCGGGTCTAATGCTATAAGTTCCAATATTTATGTTCTTTTGGAATATTGTTTAATCCTGCTCCAGTTTTATAAATGGAATGAATCAGCCTTTAGGAAATTCTTATTATTAGGTTTATTAGGGGTCAGTATCTGGACAGTGGACAATTTGATGATCCATAACCTGGAAAGAAATAATTCCGTGTTCCGTGTTTATTATTCCTTTATAATCATATTCTTAAGTATAGACCGTACAAGTAAAATTGTTATATTTGAAAAAGGAAGTCTATTAAAAAATGCAACGTTTGGGTTATGTATTGTTTTTGGTTTTTACTTTACGTTTAAAGCATTTGTCGAATCATTTAATATGTTCTCGATGGGGTTAAGTACGGAATTGTTGCAAAACCTAATGAAGCTTATGTCTTTTGTAAATTTTATCTCTAATCTTTTATACGCCTTAGTGATATTATGGATACCGAAGAATCGAAACTATACGTAGGAATTCTTGTTGGCATGTGTGTCTTAATGGCCGTTATTGCTGTGTACCTTGTTGGTATTTTGAGTTCTCATTTTATGCTCAAAAAGTATGAACGCTATAATGTACAAGCAGGGATTAATGTGCGCGATATAGAAAGAAAAAGGATAGCCGCGGATCTTCATGATTCGTTGGGTTCTTCTTTAATCGCGGTAAAATTCCATCTGGCCAATCTTAAATCTCTGATTCCGGCACATTCTACTGTTATTCAAAAGTCAATTGATGCCATTTCAGAAAGCATCACTACTATGAGGAGAGTATCTCTTAATATGATGCCCGAATTATTGGTCCAATCCGGTCTTGGTACAGCTTTAAAATCCTTAATTTACCAGGATGATATATTGAGAAATATGAAAATTTATTTTGAATATGACCTGCCCGGTTTTTGTCCTGAGAAATCAATCCACGTATATTATTTAATCCAGGAAATTTTAAATAATATTAGAAAGTATTCAGAAGCCTCTATCTTAAATTTTTCAATGAAATGCAGAAACCGAAAAATTGAATTGATAATCAGTGACAACGGTATCGGGTTCGATCAGGTTATCTTATCTGAAAAGCCAAAGGGCCTGGGTATGCATAATATTTTTACCCGCACTTCTATTTTAAATGGAACAATAAATATGGAGACAAGCCCGGGAGGTGGTGTAAAATATATAATTGAATTACCTGAAGATTTATTAATGTAAAAATCAATGACAGAAAAAATGGTACCAATATAAAATGTTGAACCTGGGTGGTTCCGATATACATTCAGCCAAATAAAACTTAACGACATGAGAAAATCAATTAAAGTTATAGTAGCCGAGGATTATGCTTTTTTACGGGATGGCCTCGTTACTTATTTAAATAACCATGAAGAAATTGAGGTTGTGGCAGAAGCCTCCTGTGGAGAGGAGTTAATTTCAAAAGTAGGAATTTATAAACCGGATGTGATAGTTACAGATTTAATGATGCCGGGTTTAAGCGGCCCGGAAATAATAGAAAAATTAAGTGCCATTAAGGAAGAAAGAATAGTGGTCTATTCATTGCTGGACAACGAAGCTGTTATATTAAATATTCTGAGGTCCGGCGCTATGAGTTATATAATTAAAGGGGAAGATAGGGAAGAGCTTGTAAGGGCGGTAATGAGCAGTTATAATTATCAGCCATACTTTTGTGGTTTAACAACGAGGAAGGTAAAAGGAATTATGAAGAATGTTCAAATAGAAGCCTCCCAAAAATGGAATCTTTTTTCAGAATTAGAATTACAAATAATAAAATTGATTTGCCAGGAGAAAACGTCTACAGAAATTGCCGGCGAATTGTATAAAAGTAAAAAATACATTGACCGTGCCCGTACAAATATTTTTGAAAAAATGAATGTAAAAAGTACTGTCGGCCTGGTGAAGTTTGCAATCACGAATTTATTACTTCCCTGGGAAAAGAATGAATTAGGTATGGCTGATTAATCCGGAAACAGAATTTAGGTTTTTTAACTTTCCACCTCATCCTTTCCTGACTTTTCTGTTAGCTTCCAGGATGGCTGCAATTTCCTGCCTGAAATAAAACAATTTTCCAAACAAAGTCGTGGAGGATATCTTTCCACTATTGCGCATATTACTGATCGTCCTTTTACCAAAGTTCAGTTCCCGGGCCAGTTGAGGAGCATCCATATAAATGTCACCGAAATTTACTCCCGGTGGTAAATGGAATTTTATTCCTGAATTATGTTCCGCCTTATTTTCATTGTTTGTTTCGGCGTTTTTTTTTGCTTCATGATCTTTCATGTTGGTTGTTTTCCGTGTCAAAAAATAAAGTGAAAACCTGGTCACTAAGATATATCTCCAAAACCGGAAAAAAAGGGTACTTGTTCTATAGTTTCCGGGTATATATTCTAATTGAATGTATTTAATACTCCCTTCATTGGAAAAGTATGCCCTTTCCAGGTAAAAGGTGACCGTTCATGCCTTTTTTTGGAATATCCCGGTAAAATTATTGATGTCGCAATTCCCCCGAAACTCACGCCGTTATTGAGTTGCTTTCGACCGGGTACCTCAAATTTGCAAACGGTCATCAGCACCAAATCATTTTTTTACCCCAAAAAAACAAACATTATGGGAACAATTAACAAGGGAATCCTTGGTGGATTCTCCGGAAAAGTAGGGAATATCGTTGGAGGCAGGTGGAAAGGCATAGACTACATGCGTAGTTTAGGTTCCCGGCGCACAACCGCCCCTACAGAAAAGCAAAAAGAGCAACAGATGAAGTTTGCGCTTATTGCGCGTTTTCAACAGCCATTAGCAAATTTGCTGGCTAAGAGTTTCAGAATTTATGCCATTAAAATGACCGGCATGAACAGCGCGATGGGTTATAACCTTAAGCACGCGGTCATAGGTGCTTACCCTGATTTTTTGATCGACTATAGTAAAATATTGGTCAGCAGGGGTGACATGCCGAATGTGTTGAATCCTCTCGCAGAGTCTTTAACCCCTGGAAAGATCAATTTCAGTTGGTTGAATAATGGCGGGGTAGGTAAAGCACTGGACAGCGATAGATCCATACTGGTAGCTTATTGCCCGGTATTGCAACAATGTGTGTATACGGATTCAGGTCCGGATCGCAGTACTGAAATTGCTATGCTGGATTTAACTTCTTTTTCCGGACTCGAGATCCAAACGTGGATTGGCTTCATCTCCGAAAATGAGATGCAGGTAGCCACGAGCGTTTTTACCGGAGCGGTAACTGTTATGTAAAAAGTACAGTGCTTCGGTAAGCTGAAAAGTCACCTTCGGGTGGCTTTTTTTGGTTTGGGAAATGCAGCGCAGATATACTACATGTTGAATGCTGGGCGTTGAATATTTCATGTTGAATGCCTGCTGGGTTGATTACCCAGCCCTGAAAGGATGCAATATGCCAAAATACAATGCGGCCCTATTAGAGGTAACACCTTTTCGAAAGGTGTCACCTCTTTCCCTTTTTTAGAAATAATCGGGAATGCATAAACACAACGACGTGAAGTGAATGCCGTAGGCATGGTTCATTTTATAACTACTGACTTCAGTCAGTTGCTCGTTTAGAACCGTACTATTTACAGACCTATAAGGTTTTGGAAACCTTATAGGTCTCGCTACAAAATGATTTGGAAACCTTATCTCTTCCCTCTTTTTCTTTTTTAAAAGTAATCGAAAATGAACAAAGACTACGGCGTGAAGTGAATGCCGTAGGCATGGTTCATTTTGTAACTACTGACTTCAGTCGGTAGCTCGTTGCAGGCCGCTGAAAGACAAGCGTCCCGCCCGGCAACATCGGCACGAATCGTCAATCGTTCCAAATCGCAAGCTTATCGTTCAGGCCGCCGAAAGACGGGGCAGGCCGCAGGAAGTCAAGCGTCCCGACCGGGAAGCGCAGCGTCGTCCACGCATCGGGGTTTCCGATAGAGTTATTTTTAATTCATTGGTCT
>JBBSUB010000308.1:0-5019 GCA_038235345.1 Chitinophagales bacterium | reverse complement strand
ATAGCAAGTTCTGTACACTTAAGAAAAGAACCATCCTCTAAATCTGAATCCAACAGGTAACTGGTATAATTGTTTACGTTTCTTCCGTAAATAGGAACATTGGTAATATCTCCCGGATTTCTCCACCTGTTCAACTGCTCTTTAGTTCTGTTTGTACGGCTGGCAGTTACATCATTTACCAACACATTATTAAATGCATTTGGTCCTTCTTTTCTATCCTGGAAACTTAGGATTGTATTGCCACCGGCATAAACAAAATTAGTCGCAAGTTCAAAAGCTTTATAGGCTACTCTTGTATTAAATCCGCCATAGTATTCCGGATCTTTGTGACCAAGATAAAAGGTGCGGTATTTAGCCTGTAAATCCGCACTGGAAATTGTATTCAGATCAATCACTTCTTCTGTGTAGGAATTAATAACCTGGTTTCCATCTACTTTAGTATCCAGCTTCAAAGCCTTAACCATCATGTGTCCATTGTCCTGGTTTACGTGGTCGAATTTGTATCCAAACCAACTGTTTATTGAATAATCTTCTATATTGTATGTTTTCGATTGGGCAAGGGAAGGAAGCATATTGTAATACACTTTATCCAGGTTGTTTTTTACAGTAGTATAGTTTGCTCCTACTTCCCATAATAAGTCCTTTGTTTTGATCACTTCAAACCGGGCACTTAATTCTAAACCCTTGTTGGATAAAGCACCTACGTTTACAGTAGCACTTTGTCTACCCACAGAAACCGGAAGCTGAACCAGGTCAAGAAGGTCTGTTACTTTTTCATTAAAATATCTTGCCTCCAGATTTACACGGCCTTTGTATAGGGATAGTTCCATGCCAAGATTAAGATCTTTCTTTCTTTCCCATTTCAATACCGGGTTACCGTAATTTAAAACGGTGGATTTAATAATGCCATCATAAGTAAGGGCACTTAGTGCATAGGTGTGGAATGGATATATAGTTCTGTTGATGCTTCCTCTGTATCCAAACCCGGCTGAAAGCACTAATCTGCTCAGTACATCGCTGTATGGTTTTAAAAAGGATTCATTATGCGCGTTCCATCTTACACCTGCTGACCATAAAGGAGCAAATTGATTTTGAGTTCCAATAATGTCTACACCGTCTGTACGGATATTTGCATTGAATACATACCTGTTATCATAGGAGTAAACGCCCGATCCGATGAAAGAAACACTTCTGTCTTCTTCAAATTTTGTTCCTCCAAATTTTGTAAGATCCAGCTTGTTGAATCTATCGGTCGTAATATAATTCCAGCTTGGATATCCAGCTACGCGATAATCCTGAAGGTATATCGGGTTGAAATGATTGAATTGATTATTGGTTTTTCCGCCAAATTCATTTGCGCCAAATAGCTGCACAAAATGCTTTCCAAAATTGTTATTGTATTCTATTGAATTGCGCACGGTATAATTCATGGATCTGCCCATATCTTCCCGTAAAAAGCCCTGGTTAAATTGTGGAAGCACCATGGCGTTTTGGGTTGAAGCAAGATTTAACCAATTAGATGCCCATGAGCGGTAAGTGCCTGCCCGCGATTCATCCTGGTTGTGAATGGAGGTATAATCTACAACTGCGGTACCAGTGTAGCGGAAATTTTTGAGGAAAGAATATTCCACACCAAGTTGCCCGCGAACATTTCCATAAAAGCTTTTAAGGGTATTTTCTTTGAGTTCCCTTAAAATATTGAAGTCTTTATAATTAATATCAGAGTAATACGTGATGTCATTATCCAAATTCCGGTAAGTCATATCTGCCGCGTAAGTGCCATCTGCATTGTAGGGTTTTTCGTATGGGTTTGCAAACGATGCATAGCGGAAGGGATCCAGAAGAGATTGCCCTTCTTCATTACTTTTTAATGTGCTATACAGGTTTACCCGAATCAAAAATTTATCGGTAATGTATCTTGATAGTTTCATGTTTAATCCGCCCATCTGGTATTTATTACCAATAAGGGTTCCTTCTGAATTCTGGTAATTTAATGACACATTGTATTGTGTTTTTAAATTGCCGCCACTCAATGTCAGGTTGTGCGATTGTAACATGGCCGGGCGAAAGATTTCTTTGATCCAATCGGTATTTGTTGTTGCCAGTTCTGTAATGTTTGCCTCTGCTTCTGCGTGTGTGATTACCCCATTATCTGCCTGGTAAAGTAATTGATTAACCCTTCCGCCATATACGGGATGGAAGTCTTCATAAATTCCTCTTTCAAAGTCCAGTTTTTCTGCGCTATTCATGAAAGAGAATTTATTTTCCGGGCGGAAGGTAATTCCGGCTTTCCCTGTATAACTCACATAATCTTTTCCTGCCACTCCTTGTTTAGTTGTAATAATAATCACACCATTAGCGGCCCGGGCTCCGTAAATAGAAGCTGCTGTTGCATCTTTTAAAATGGAAATGCTCTCAATATCATCCGGAGGAATATTTCCCAGACCATTGGTCAATAAACTATTGACGCCACCTGAAACTTCACCGCTTTGCATAGGCATTCCATCTAACACATACAGAGGTTCTTTGTTTCCTGTCATGGTATTAATTCCATGAATAATAATTTCACCTACTTCGCCGGGGCGACCGGATGCACTACGTACGTAAACACCGGGCATTTTTCCTTTTAAAGCTTTGTCAATGGTAGTTACGCCGGCATTTTCAATGTCCTTTGCTGTAACAGTAGAAATAGAACCGATCATTTTGTTCTTTTCCCTACGTTGCATTCCGGTAATTACTACGTCAGTTAATTGGGCAGCAACCAGTTGAAGTTCTACATTAATGATTGTCCGGTTCTTGATAGTTACTTCCTGAGTTCTCATGCCAGCAAAAGAAAAAACCAACAAGGTTTCATTGTCTTCTACTTCAATGGAATAACGGCCTTTTTCATCGGTCATAACCGAATTGTCCGACATGGGTGCTGTCACGGAAGCGCCCGGTAAGGGTGTGCCATCCCCTGAAGATACCGATCCGGTTATCTTTTTTAATAATGCATCGTGGAAGTTTTGCGAAGTCGCGCTTTTATTTTGTCCTTTGCCATCCTTTATAATTTTTGCAGGAGATGCTAAAAGAGGTAGAGCGAAAAAAACAAAAATCAAGAGCAGAAAGTTTTCTTTCATGGAGAAATTTGATTGAGTGTATAAAAAAAGGTGATTGTTAAAATAAATGAAAAATATCTCGTCTTGTAGTCTCTTCTACACGAACAGGTCTATTTTGGTTACCAATAGGTCTGTATGATATTTTAAAAATAAAAAGAGAAGAAAATCGTTTTTTATAGGTCATGTTGGAGTAAATTGGGCGCATGAATCGTTTCAGCGCAGTTCTTCAAAAATATAAAATCCTCGAGGCTCTTATTCTGTTTTTCATTTTTCATATTTTTTGGCTGAGTTTTTATTTTTTATCTGATGCCGGGTTTGTTAATACTAAATTCATTCACATTTATCTAAAGTATTTTATTATTAATTCTTTAGGTTTTGTCGCTTTCAGCCTTTCCGCATTTGTCTTTTTTTCTTATTTTTTACAACGCAAAAAAAGATTTCTTTTCATTTTAACTTTATTGCTGACCATTGCGCTTTTTGGATATGCACAGTTACAATTGCAAGACTGGTTTCCGAAGCCTTTCTTTTCCAAAACTCCCTCGCCTGTGAAAGCCGGTAGTGTATCCGGCGCTATGATAAAGACTCAACAGTTGTCTGGTGCATATATCAGGTCAATGTTGAACATTCTTGTCTATCTGCTTTTAGGAATTGGGTATGCTTATATGAAGGATTGGTTTATAAAGGATCGCCGGACACAGATTTTAGAAAAAGAAAAAACAAAGGCAGAACTTGCGTTGCTGAGGTACCAATTAAACCCCCATTTCCTGTTCAATACTATTAATGATATTTACTACCTTGCTATCATTAAAAGTGAAAAAACAGCGGATGCTATTTTAAAGGTTTCTGACTTATTACGCTATGTTCTGGACCATAAATCAGAAACAGTTTTATTGGAAAAGGAATTAAATCATTTGCAGAAATTTTTAGAACTTCAAAACTTTCGCTTTCCGGACCAGGTGCTGGAAGTGAATCTTAATATTCAAGAAGATATCAGTCAATATGAAATTGCCCCGTTGCTTTTATCCACCTTTGCGGAAAATGCTTTTAAACACGGAGAGCCCGGTACCAATGAGATTCCTGTGAAAATTAATATTACAGTTAAAGATAAATTGCTGGATTACTCTGTTATTAATAAAATAAACAGGCAAATGGATAAAGATCATACGACAGGTATAGGTTTAAATAATCTTCAAAAAAGAATTTCACTTTTATATGAAGGGAAATATAGCCTGGATATCAGGGAGGAGGATGAATTTTTTTATGCCCATTTCAATTTACAATTATGATACAAGCAATCGCCGTAGATGATGAATTAAACGCTCTGGGAATTATAGAGGAATTCAGCAAAAAAATTCCTCACCTGAACTTACTAAAAACGTTTACTGACCCCACGAAAGTGCTTCAATATACCAGTGATAAATCTAATAAAATTGATTTGATTTTTCTGGATATACAAATGAGCCGCTTAAATGGTCTTACACTGGCGGAACATTTACCAGAAGAAACAAGGATAATATTAACGACTGCTTATCCGGATTATGCTCTGCAGGGTTACGAAATGGATGTGATCGATTACTTACTAAAGCCTTTTTCATTTGACCGCTTTAACCGGGCGGTACACAAAATGATGCTACTAAAGGATCGGAATGAAAGTGAAACTGGCGATGGTTTAAAGCTAAAACCTACAGGAGATGATTTTATTTTTGTACGAACGGATTATAAAACCCTTAAAGTAAAAATTGCTGATATATTGTATATTGAAGGATCAGGTAATTACGTCACCTTGCACACGCCAAAAGGAAAAATCCTCGTTCTCCAAAATCTGAAAAAATTCGAAGACCAGTTAAAGCCTTACCAGTTTATGCGCGTGCACCGTTCCTTTATTATTTCCTTCAATCATATTGATAGCATTGAAAAAGGT
>JBBSUB010000307.1:0-5053 GCA_038235345.1 Chitinophagales bacterium | reverse complement strand
GACAGATTTCAATATTAATTTCAATACAAATAAATTAAAAGAACTCCCTGCAGATATTATCCGAACCGGCTCCTGGGCTATTTCGCAGATCTATAGAAACGGTGGAAATTTATATGAATTTTATATGCCTGTTTGGGCGGGCGTTGACAAACAAACCGGTTCTCCTCTTTGGGAAAAAATTAGTAAAGACGTCCAGGGAAATATTACCGGAAAATCCACCACTTCTAATTATGCGGAAGCCACTTACCAGGAAGTTGGCTCTGCCCTTCCAAAATTCCAGGGAGGTTTTACCAATCAGTTCAGGTATAAAATTTTTGCTTTAAGTGTTAACGCCTATTTCCTTTCGGGAAATAAAGTATTCAGTAATAACCTCCGCTTTGTAATGAACGATGGAAGCGAACCTTATATGAACCAGGCAGTGTTGCCAGACGGCAATCGCATATGGGAAAAACCAGGGGACATCGCCACCAACCCGAGTCCACAAAATTCTGCCAACTCAACGGAGACTTCTACACGCTACCTGGAAAAAGGAGATTTTATCTCTATCCGAAATATCAGTTTGTCCTGCCAGTTACCTTCGTCCTTTGCCCAAAAATTAGGTATGAAGGAAGTTTCAGCTTCCGTATCCGCAGATAATGTCTATACTTTTTCCAACTTTTTTGGCCAGGATCCACAAACAACCATTACCCCTGCGGCCTTTGTTACTCCGGGTGTTTCCGATTTTAAATATCCAAATAACCGGCAGTTTTTATTCACTCTTGATTTTAAATTTTAAACTTTTAGCAATATGAAACAATCCTTAACCATCCTCATCTTATCCATGTGTCTGGCATTTTCAGGTTGCCTAAAAGAAGTATTACCAAGTGATGCCATTACAACCGTTACTCTTACGCAATCACCGGAAGGCCTTGCCAAAGCTGTAAACGGGGCCTATTCCCTCTTCAAGGATCATATTGAATTTAATGGCACGAGAGACCTTAACCTGATGTATTTGCGCCAGTATTTTCAATTATCGGATTTTGCCGGAGATGATATTGTTTGTGCACAGGTAACAACTGATCCATTCTTTTATAGCTTCACCCTGGACCATACGCCTACACAAACAAATGCCCGGTATTTTTGGTATATTTCGTATAAGATTATTAATAACCTAAATACTGTAATAGAAGCAGGAGAGAAAATTACCAATCCCGATATAGCTACCCGGCAATTATTGGGAGAATGCTATTTTCTGCGAGCCTTTTGTAATTTTAATCTTGTCCGCATCTATGCACTTCCTTATGCACAAAATCCTTCTGCGCCGGGAATTATCTTACGCACTTCTACGGCTGATCCGGCTCAAAAAGAAAGAGCTACGGTAGGGGACGTTTATAAGGCCATTATAGCTGATGCAGAAAAAGGGGCTTCCTTAATGGAACAGTCAAGAGGGGTGCAATATGCTTCAAGAGAAGCTTCATGGGCTTTATTATCAAGAGCCTTCCTTTATACAGATGCGCATGACAGTACTATTTATTATGCTGACAAAGTCATTAAATCCGGTAAATTTTCAATAGAAACAGCAGACTCTTATCCTACTTATTTTGCCAATGCCGCTTCCCGGCCATCCACTATATTTTGTATCGCTTTTACAGAGGTGGATGATTATGGAAAAGCTTCTATTGCCTCCATGCTTTATTCAGATGGAAATTCAGGCTGGGGAGAAGAATATGCTTCCAAATCACTAAGGGATACGATGGCGGCCTATCCAAAAGATGTCCGTTGGAATTATATTGTTCCCTTAAAAGACGGCAGCGGAAATCTGCAAAAAAAGAATGGCATTGAGATTTATTACATCTCCAAATTCTCCTTCCAGGGCAACAGGCCAAATCTGAGCTCACCTGTCATGTTTCGCCTGGCCGAAATGTATTTAAATAAGGCAGAAGCAGAAGCTAAAAAAGGAATGGTTTCAGCAGCGCTGGATGATGTGGATATGATCAGAAAAAACCGGGGATTGGAAAATGCTTTATATAAGGGTACGCTACCTCCGGGCCGTCAAATATTGGATATTGTACTCAAAGAAAGACGGATCGAACTTGCCTTCGAAGGGCATCGGACTTTTGATGTTTATAGAAATAAGAAAGACATGAATCGTACTTATTGGGGATATCATTTGCCGGGCCTGAAAGAAACGGATATTAATCTTGCTCAAAATCCTTCCGGATATACCAATATGATTGTAAAGTGGAACGACCCAAAAATCATCTATTATATTCCAATTGATGAGATTCAGGCGAATCTGCTTAGCACCCAAAATCCATAAATCTTTATCAATGTCATTTTGTTTAATTAATAAAAGAACAGTTATGAAATCAACTAAATTTATTTTGCTCTATTCACTCGTTTCCTTGATAATAATCATAATGAGTGCCTGCAAAAAAGATAGCCTGACTCCACCAATAGACGTGGTTTATGAAGTGAAAGTGGATGGCTTAACCGCAACATTTACCAACCAGACAAAAGAGGTTACAAGTTATAAATGGGACTTTGGCGACGGGGCTTCTTCCACCGAACAAAATCCGGTGCATACTTATGCCGCCAAAGGAAAATATGTACCGACTTTATATGTTACTACCGGTTCCGGAAAAACGTATGAAGGCTCCACTGTGTTGAGACTTTCAAAAGGCTCTCCTGTAAAATTAGACGACAACTCTTTTTCTGATTGGGATACCGTCAAAACCAATGTAATTGTTTCGGGCACGGGAGGCGGAATCTTCCGGAAAGTAACCTTCGATTACGACGGAGAATATATTTATTTCAACATAGTAATGGCTTCTAAAAAGTCCAATGGAGATATATTTGATTTCTACATTGATTCCGATAATAATCCTGCTACCGGTCTCATTACTTCTTTGTTCAAAAGCGCAGGTATGAATGTATTAATTGAAGGAGCCATGCTGAACGATTGGTTTGATTTGTTTTATCATACCGGAGCTCAAAACAGTTTTTCTTTCAACATGCAATCCATCAATGATTTTTATAAAATAGGTACGATTAAAGAAAGCGGAGGATTGTTGCAATTTGAGGGAAGACTAAGCAGGGCTAAAATCCAGGGGCTTACCGGCAAAGGATTTAAAATAGGAATAGTCGCTACAAAAAGTGACTGGAGTGCAACTTTGGGAACAGCGCCTGATGCAAATTCCCCGGCATTTTTTGTGGATACCAGTGAATAAACAGGTAACTTATTTGAATGAATACAAACCATAAAATCTTTTGAAACTATTCATTTTCTTTCGACTACTTTTTTATGGAAAATACATCATCTGAATCGGGGATACTTTCCGGGCACATTCAAAAAAATATGGAGCCTTCTTTAAAAGCTACCCCCGGAGCAGTAACAAAGCGTCTTGCTTCCCTGGATTTTTACCGGGGATTGGTCATGGTTCTGCTCATGGTGGAATCTGCCGGATTATACAATCATCTTGTCACCAACCTTTCCCCGGCATCTTTTGGCTATTCACTTGCCATTCAATTTACCCACCATCCATGGCATGGATTACACTTTTGGGATCTGATACAGCCGGCCTTTATGTTTATTGCCGGCACGGCGATGGCTTTTTCATTAACGAAACAAAATGCCATGGGCCGGCCCTGGAATGAACAGGCCCGTCATGCTTTAAAACGCAGTGGATGGTTGTTCTTTTGGGGTGTTTTTATTTATGCCGTCCGTGGAGAGAATTTATCTTTTGAATTATGGAATGTACTTACCCAGATGTCCTTTACAATGTTTTTGGCCTTCTTAATCTTTAAATGGAAAACCGGTTATCAGTTGCTGTTGAGCGCAGGATTACTGATATTAACCGAAGCGCTATATCGCTTTACAAATATTCCTGGTTATGACCAGCCCTTTACAAACATGCATAATTTTGGCAATTATTTAGATCTTTTATTAATGAATAAAGTTAATTCTGATGGCTGGGTAGCAATCAATTGTTTACCCACGGCAGCACACACGATTTGGGGAGCGGTTGCCGGAAAATGGCTACTTGATAAAACATATTCGAACAGCAAGAAAAAACTTTTACCCATTGTTTTATTGGGTCTGGTCACCCTCATTTTAGGTTATGCATTAGACCTGTTGAATATCACTCCAATCATAAAAAGAATATCCACCTCTTCCTTCACTTTGGTGGGGGGAGGATGGTGTTTACTGGCTCTGGCATTTCTGTATTATTGGATAGATGAATTAAATCATAAACGGTTTTTAACCTTCTTCACAATCGTGGGTATGAACTCTATTTTTATCTACTTGTTTTTTGAAATAGTTGTCAGTTATTGGCTGTATGGGTATATCAACGTGATTGTTTCAGGCATTTTTTCTCCTATCGGAATTTCTGCATTTACGGTTGCACTTCTTGGGTCGGCAGCCATTTTCCTGGTAGAATGGTATTTGTGCTATTGGTTATACAAAAAGAAGATATTTTTTAAGGTGTAAATCGGGGTTTATCCTTAGCTCCATTGCAGCGCCATATCAGTAGAAAATAATAACTTCAAAATATAGTTTTTTTGAAGAGATATCAAGGTTACTGAAAGTTGAAGAATATTTAGATCATATTTACCATCTTAATTCAGAACAACAGCAACTTATTGATCAATCTTAAAAGGAAATTGTAAGCGGAGAATCTTTTACAGCAGAAGATGTACAAAAAGAAAGTATATACCGCAGTTGAGGATGATCGCAACTAATGTCTATTTTTCTTTAAACTTAAATATCCCTTTTGCGGTGGAAAACACAAACTTTCGCCGCAATACTGCGGTGAATGAGTGGTATATTTACCGCAAATTATTTTAAGAAATGGCAAAATATATCTATGAGCATAATAACTGGACACATTTTTCCTGGCAGGACAAAGCCATAAATGCCTTATTTGGTGAAGTTCGGCTTATGCAAGGCAAAATCATCGGGCAAATGAATGCTTTGGGTTTTTCAGTCAAAGAAGAGGCTACACTTACTGCTCTAACTTTAGATGTGGTAAAATCATCGGAAATAGAAGGCGAATTACTCAATTATAACCAG
>JBBSUB010000306.1:0-5075 GCA_038235345.1 Chitinophagales bacterium | reverse complement strand
ATATCCGGTAAATACTGATAATGTCAACTCTAAGATAGCTTCCGGCAATTTTGACCTTGAATTGCCTTCCAGTTATGCAGAACAGGGTTTTCCGGCACTGGATTATCTTTTATTTGGATTGGGCGCTACCAGTGAAGAAATACTTACAAAGTATGCAATTGATGAAAATGCCGAGAATTACAGGGCGTATCTTACAGCGGTTTCACAACGTGTGAACGCGCTAACGGCCGAAGTGACCACATCTTGGCAAGGAAATTATCGCGATACTTTTGTTAAAAATACGAGTTCTTCGAGCACAGGTTCCATTGATCGTTTGAGCAATAAATACATTATGTATTTTGAAAAGTTTCTACGTTCTGGTAAAATTGGATTTCCTTCGGGAGCATTGACGGGAACTCCGTCACCAGCTAATGTAGAAGCATATTATTCCAAAAATCTTTCTAAACAATTGTATCTACAGGCATTGGAAAGCAGCAAGGATTTTTTCAATGGAAAACATTTTGGAAGCGATAAAACCGGAGAAAGTTATGCTCAATATCTTGAGGCACTGAATAAGAAGGAACTCGCAGATGCTATTTTAACGCAATTTGATGCTATTAAATCGCAGTCTGGAGATCTTGATGCCAATTTGCAGCTTCAGGTAGAAACCAATAACAATGCAATGCTGAAAGCACATGACGAACTTCAAAAAGAAGTTGTGCTTTTAAAATTGGATCTGCTTCAGGCGCTTTCCATTAGCGTGGATTATGTGGATTCTGATGGAGATTAATTGTTTTTGATGAAAGTATCCATTGGGAAATATTTTAATTCATATTCTGAATCGGCACCACTTGCTGTTTTCAGGATAGGTTTTGGCCTTATGATGTTTGCCAGTATCGTGAGGTTCTGGCTGCATGGATGGATCGAAAAACTCTATATAACGCCTAAATTTCATTTTAGTTATTATGGCTTTGAATGGGTGAGACCGCTTGGCGATTTCACCTATTTGCTTTTTGTGATTTGTGGTCTTTCTGCACTTTTTGTCGCCATAGGATATAAGTTTAGAATGGCAATCATCCTCTTTTTCCTGAGTTTTACCTATATCGAACTCATGGATAAGACCACATACCTCAACCATTATTATTTTATAAGTATTATTGGTTTTTTGCTGATCTTTCTTCCGGCCAACACATATTTTTCTTTGGATGCATGGAAAGATCCAAGAAAAGCTTTTCAGAGAATCCCTCGTTGGAACATTGACGCGATAAAGTTCTTGCTAGCAATCGTTTATTTTTATGCTGGCCTGGCCAAACTCAATTCAGATTGGCTGCTTAGGGCAATGCCGTTAAAAATATGGCTTCCGTCAAAATATGATCTTCCTTTTCTGGGTGATTTAATGCAGCAGGAATGGATCGCGTACTTTTTCAGTTGGAGCGGAATGTTCTACGACCTGCTCATTCCATTCCTTTTACTTTGGAAGCGAACACGATTTGTGGCTTTTCTCATGGTGATCATTTTCCATGTGATGACCCGGGTTTTATTTCCCATCGGCATGTTCCCATATATTATGATTGTCAGCGCGCTTATTTTTTTTAGTCCGAAAGTGCATCATATCATATTACAAAAAGTTGCAGATTGGTTTAAGATCAATAAAACAAAATTTGACAATGGACGCCAGCTGGTTTTCACTTCCGCAAAGCGGAAAATTATCCTTCCAGTAGTAGCGGTGTTTTTTATGATTCAGATCTTGTTTCCGTGGAGATATTTGCTTTATCCGGAAGAATTATTTTGGACGGAAGAAGGATATCGCTTTTCGTGGAGGGTGATGCTGATGGAAAAAGCGGGATATGCAGAATTCAAGGTGGTCGATTCCAAAACAGGAAAGCGGTTTTATGTTGATAATTCTGATTTTCTGAGTCCATTTCAGGAAAAACAAATGGCCTTTCAGCCTGATTTTATACTGGAATATGCACATTTTTTGGCTGATCATTTCCGAAAGGATGGCCATATGAATATTGAAGTTTATGTAGAAAGCTATGTAGGTCTCAATGGCAGAAAAAGCGCTCCCTATATAAGTCCGGAGATTAACTTGCTTGACTACACAGATTCTTTTAAACACAAAACATTTATTTTACCCTTCGACGATGAAATTAAAGGTCTTTAGTATATTTTTCTTTTTTAGCCTATTTGTGAATGCGCAATATTCCGTAAGTGGAAAAGTCACTTCTTCAGCAACCGGAGATCCGGTTGCCGATGCGGAAATCTGGAACAAAACAACCGGAAAACTGACCGTGGCAGATCAAAACGGTGAATTTATCATAAAGCAGTTAAAAGAAGGAATATATGTATTTGCCGTTTTTGGCTATGCTTTTGAAATTACCGAGCAAGAAATTTCCATTCAGCAAAATATGAAGTTTAATTTTGAACTTTTTCCCTTAGCTGAAAGCCTCAATGAAGTAACGATCACAAACAGGCGAGAACAGATCTTCGCACTGCGTAAACTCAGAAAGGTGGAGGGTACGGCCATTTACGCAGGTAAGAAAAGTGAAGTTGTGCTGATGGATAAAGTCTCCGGAAACCTGGCCGCCAACAATGCAAGGGAAATCTACAGTCAGGTGGTCGGATTGAATATTTATGATAATGGGGACGCTGGTCTTCAGCTGAACATAGGCGGTCGCGGGCTGGATCCCAACAGGACTCAGAATTTTAATACCCGACAGAACGGTTACGATATTTCGGCCGATGTACTAGGTTATCCTGAAAGTTATTATACGCCACCGCCGGAAGCTTTAAGGGAAATTCAGGTGGTTCGCGGGGCTGCTTCTTTACAGTATGGAACACAGTTTGGCGGACTTATAAATTTCAGGTTTAAAGAGCCGGTTCCAGATAAAAAAATAGCGTTGGTGTCAAGACAAACGCTTGGTTCTTATAATCTTTTTACCAGTTTCAATAGCTTGAGCGGGACTGTCGGGAAATTCAGTTATTACACCTATTACAACTACAAATCCGGAAAGGGTTTCCGTCCGAATTCTGAATACGATTCTAAAAACGCCTTTGCCCATTTAGGTTGGAAATTCAATGACAAAACAAAAATCAGATTTGAATACACCTATTTAAACTATCTAGCGCAGCAACCCGGTGGTTTGACCGATGTGCAGTTCTATAAAGATCCAGAATTCAGTAATCGCGAGCGGAACTGGTTTGACGTGAACTGGAATCTTTTCGACTTTAAGCTTGAACATAAATTTACGGATAGAATGCAATTAAGCTTGAATTTATTTGGGTTGGATGCTTCCAGAAAAGCAGTTGGTTTTAGGGAGAACCGGGTTTCACAAGTGGACGATCCCAACGCGCCAAGAGAACTGCTCGTTGATGATTTTTCGAATTGGGGCGCTGAGATTCGAGTACTCTCCAGATATGATCTATTTGAGCGGGAGTCTGTTTTACTATTGGGTTCAAAATATTATGATTCAGATAATAAGCAGCGTCAGGGAGCAGGAAGTGCAACTCCGGGAGCAGATTTTAATTTTGCCGATGATGAATTTCCAAATTATCCCCGCCAGGCAAAATTTCAGTTTCCGAATAAAAACCTGGCATTTTTTGGCGAAAATATATTCAATTTGACCAATAAACTGAGTATAACCCCAGGTTTTCGGTTTGAATACATAAACACAGCGGCAAAAGGCACGTATAAAGAAATCGTTCTTGATCTTGCCGGGAATCCCATTGTAAATGAAACAAATGAAGACAACCGGAATTTCGAAAGGAGTTTTATTTTACTGGGGATTGGAAGCAGTTACAGCCTGAATGTGGCCAATGAAATTTACGCCAATATTTCTCAAAACTACAGATCGGTCACTTTTAATGATATCAGGATTGTAAATCCAAGTATGGTAATTGATCCAAATATTACAGATGAAGAAGGTTTTACGGCAGATCTGGGCGTGCGTGGGCGGCTTTCAAACATTATTTCCTATGATCTGAGCGTTTATGGTTTAAAATACGATAACCGGATCGGGGAGATTTTTCAATCTACTTCTACAGATTATTTTAGACTGAAGACTAACGTTGGCGATGCCTTCATTTATGGTGTGGAAACTTTTGCGGACTGGAACATAAAAAACACTCTTTTTAAACAGGCAGAAGATTATAGACTGAATTTGTTCATTAATGCAGCTTTTACGAATTCTGAATATTTGCGCTCAGATCAGAATAACATTGAAGGGAATAAAGTTGAATTTATTCCGGATGTAAACTTTAAAACAGGGCTGAATTTTGGATATAGAAACCTTTTGGCCGGTTTGCAGTATTCTTATCTATCCAAGCAATTTACAGATGCAACTAACGCGCCACAGAATTTGAATGACAGTCAAAGAGGCATTGAAGGTGCTGTCCCCGCCTACGGAATCTTAGATTTTTCGACTTCCTATAGTTTGGGGAGATTTAAACTTGAGGCTGGAATAAATAATCTTTTGAATAATTCCTATTTCACAAGAAGAGCTACGGGTTATCCCGGCCCGGGAATTATCCCCGCGCAGCCAGTTACCTGGTATACTACTTTGGAAATCAAATTGTAGATATATTTGTTTAAAGCACTTTTTTTGCCGTATACTGAATGTTGTATTGTGTAATCCGTTTATTGTTGTATAGTGTATAATGTTATCTGTAAAGACTGAATTTCTAGATCTACAGAACATTATACGGTATACAATATACATTCTACAATTTATTAGAAAGTCACAGCAAAACGGTATACAAATTAAAATATACTGTTTACAAACAATTTACTTTTTCCTAAAATAAACCGCAACCGGAACACCGTTAAAATCAAATTGTTCGCGGAGTTTATTTTCAAGGAAACGACGATACGGATCCTTCACATATTGTGGTAAATTACAGAAAAATGCAAATTGCGGCTGTGGCGTGGGTAGCTGCATACAGTATTTTATCTTCACATATTTGCCTTTGAGCGCGGGTGGTGGCGTGTGTTCAATAATGGGCAACATCGTATCGTTGAGTACGCTGGTTTTTATATGCTTGCTTCGGTTCTCATAAACCTTTATGGCAGTTTCAATGGCTTTAAAAACACGTTGCTT
>JBBSUB010000305.1:0-5082 GCA_038235345.1 Chitinophagales bacterium | reverse complement strand
AAATGTCCACGCCACAATCCGGCTTTGTTTATTGCCTGTTCCCATGGGGATGGTTTTGATCTCCTTCGCTCCACTCTTTTCTAATAATCGATGAATACCCTTAAGATTAGATTCTTTTGATACTAAGGTTGAAAACCAGAAACAGCTTTTAGAAAACAGTTTACTTTCCCGAATCATGGTCTCAATAAATGTATATTCTCCGCCGGTATAAATGAGCTCATTGCGTATTCCTGCAAAATTGAGAAGCGGTGTTTTTGTTTTCTTGCCCGATAGATTCTGTATTTTTCTCCGCGTTCCCTTTTGCGCCTCTTCCATCGAAGAATGAAAAGGAGGATTGCAAATAGTAATGTCGATTTTGTCCTCCTGGTTGATGATGCCCTGAAAAATATTGGTTGGATTTGGTTGGATCCGGCATTCAATTTTTCCGGTAAGAGATGCATTCGCTTGTACAATCTTCTCAGCCGATGCAATCGACGCCGGATCAATATCAGATCCGATAAATTGCCAGCCATATTCTGTGACGCCAATAATCGGGTAAATGCAACTGGCACCTGTTCCAACATCCAGGCAAGTGAGTTTATCACCCATTGGTATTGTGCCAGAATTTTTCTCACATAAGAGGTCAGCAATATGGTGAATGTAATCTGCTCTTCCCGGAACCGGCGGGCATAGATTTTCATCAGGGAATTCCCAGTCGGTTATTCCATAATAATGATGTAGAATTGCTTTGTTTAAAAGTTTAACCGCACATGGATTTGAGAAATCAATTGATTCTATTCCGAATTTGTTTCTTGCTACGTAGCGTTTCAATTCAGGCGTAGAAAGTATCAATGCATTCAGATCATATTTCTCCCGGTTTTTGTTTCGGGGATGAAGTCTTGTTTTTTCTGGTTGTTTTTTTTCGGGAGGCATGGTTCATTGTAATTTCCTGGTTGGGGTAAAGGTCGGGGAATAAAAGAGTAGGGTAGTTTGCACACGCAGGATAATCATAAGATTACTGCCTGCACATATTTCAAATGAAATTGAATTTCTACAACGGCCTTTTTGCAGTTATACTCATTTTGCCATTTGTTGTCAACCTTGCACTCTGCAACTGCCGGATATTTTCTTCTGCAGCGTTTGTTTCATTTCTTAAAACCCAATCAACATCACGGAAGCCTTTCAGTATTATTATTCCGGCACCATCTTCTGCTGCTTTCCATTTTCCATTTATAATTTGCTTGTCCATTGTTTTCCACCTGTAAGTTTTATTTTCATTCACGCGCAAGGCTTCTGTTGCAGAATGAAAGGAATATTCATCTCTTTGGTAAGCTCCATCTGTACGGGTGTTAACGGCCATGGTTTCTCCAAGACGCCAATCGCCAATGAAAAAACCGGTCCAGTAATTTTCTCTTTCTAAACCTGTTACGCTACCCCAATCGATCCATTCATTCCAATTAGGTGCGCCCTCCCTGGCTATTTGGTATTTTCTTTCTCCGGACGAAATGTTTTTAGCGGCATAATTTCCCGGACTCCCAACTTCTATTACGGTTCCTTCTTTCCAACTGCCTATAAAAAATTTTACTTTCTTCCCCACTATATAAGTGCCAAATGGCGCCCAGGTGTTTAATTGGGTTACATCTACAACTATTTTGCTTGTATTCTTGGCGGGATTTAAGTCAGGTAGTACTTGGATTATTTTTTTTGCCTGTTCTTTTTCAGGAGGTTTAATGTTTTGAGTATCTTTAGTCACCCCTGCAAGAAAATTAAGTATTGTCATAGCACCTACCAGTTTTGCCCTATCCAAAGCTGTGCGTCCATTCGCATCTTTACGATTTTCTATTGCTCCTTTACTCAATAGAAACTTGACCACCTCAATATGCCCGCCCGAAGATGCGGCCATTAGCGGAGTCAAGCCTGAACGTTCCATTGTCCAGTTTACATCACCACCACCTTCCACAATACTTTGCACTTCCTTTAAATATCCTCCATCAGATTCTCTGATCAGCGCTTCACCTTTCATCTTCGCATCATATTTAGCCCATGGTCCTGTTTGTGCGGTTGATATATTATTAAAATAAATTAGAAAGAAAATCAAAAAAAAATAGTTACGCTTCATACAATTAACTTTTATAAGATTTTAAAATTCAACCTAAGTAAATATGCTGCTCCAAAAAATCATGCTTTTCTAACCGTCGATGTTCTGATGTCTTTTCGAAAGAGCTGCCCAAAAGTTATTTATCAATGCCTGCTGTTGGCAGTACACCCTTTTGTGCTAACATTAAAGAGAATTTTTGCACCGCGATCAGGAATTATATTTTTGTTACTGATTTAAGAGCTAATTTCCAATTATTAGGTGCACCAGTTATTTCTTGAGAAATAGGCCATGATTTATCACAAAAATCTTTTTGGTATAAGAAATAATTTAATACTCCTCTATCAAAAATTCCTCTTGAGATATTTAAATCATGAATTATAAAAAGAGGGAGCCCTAATGCATGCGCCAGTCCCGCTTCAATATGATTCCATTCAGTTGCAAATTGTAAAGGCTGGTTGATTTGATTATCTTTTATTAAACCAGTTTGCATTTGTATTTGTGAATAACCTAAAATTATTGCGCCTTCACATTCATGGAGTAATTCAATAACTGCATCCATAGGGGATTTATTGGGGTAATCTGTACCTCCAATCGTTCTGGGTTGCAGGTCATGACTTTTTAACAGAGTTAGGAAGTTATCTAACCCTTCACGGCAATTGGGGTGAATCCAATTTGGCCTACTTAAAAATATGTTTCTCATAATACAAACTTTATAATTTTCGCTTAAAGAGAAACTTGAATATGCGAAAGAATTCTTTGCTCATTTTGCCAAAAATAAAAATCAAAAAAGATAATAAAATTGAAATTAGGAATAAAATCTGAAAAAAGTTCCCTAGGTAACATTGGAAAAGAGTTCAGGTTATTTCTATTTAATATTGAAAATTTGCAAATAGCAATCACCTGCAATCTTTCGCTCAGTAAATTGAAAACCCGAAATATTCTCCATTTATGGTTCCATTTCAATATGGTTACAATATAAGCCTACATTAAACCGGGAAATTTGATTTGCTGAACCCATTTTTCGTTCAATACTAAAAATTCCTACGCCCTGTAGCTTGAATGCTACTAATTCATCCCGCATATTGGGGCCTAAAAAAACGAGTCTTCCGCTTAATTCATCTGAAGGACTATTCTTGCCATCAACGACGAAGGTTTTGTGCCACTCAAGCCAGGGCGAAAAATCGGCTATAGAAATGGTTAAAAAGAGGTTTTCAATATCCAATGGATAATTTGCTTTACCGGCAACTGTAGGATTTTTCTGTGGTTTCCCATTTTCATTTTTTTTCACGCTGAATGAATCAATGGTAGCAACTCTTGTACAGGGCAGATTCCCTAATTCAAATTTAAAATTAGACCTCAAAAATGCTTTTTCTGCGGTGATTTTTGGTTGAATGACCTTGCCATCACCCTTTTGAATTTTTATTAAAGCGGGTTTTATGCGTAATCGAAAATGTGCTGCATCTTTAGAGGATCCGTCACATTTAGGAATAATGGTTTCCGTTAATGAAGGGTCGACAAAAACCTTTTCAGAGGTTGCTTTTAGGGCGGCATCCGTATCCATTAAAGAGCAGGTTAACGGAGCATTATCACCTTCCCATGATTTCCGAATCACTTCCTTTACCTGCGCGTTTAGCCTTGTTTCAAAAATAAAATCCTCATAGCTAATGCCGCCAAGATGCTTCCTTTCTACCTGGTCCGGACCTTTATCTTTTATAATTTCACCGGTAATAATTCCTCCCTCGTAATCTGTCAAAATGATTAGTTGACCGTTGAGAGAAAAAAAAGTTTTGGGGGGAGTTGTTATAACAGGCATAATTTTTTTATACCAAATATATTTCTTTTTGAGTTATATATTTCCGGATTTTTCAATTCGGACAGGCCAGGGAATTCATTCCTTTATAGAATCGTTCGTTGGTTTTTTGATGTCATAAATCGGGAGCAAATTGAATAGAATATTACGCGGCATGAGAAGCTACCTCATTCCGTCTTTCCTTTTAAAGAACCATAGATTGCCATTGCGTGTCCGTGCACAGATTCAAAAATCTTCTTTCAGCCCATTGTTCATTTGAGTAGTGTTAACGATTCATTCTCCGTCTTTTAAAATCCCTTTTTTTCGGCTAATTTTTTAAAATCGTCGGCAGATTTTACTGTTTTTTTTGATGTTGTCAATGTAATCTTGAAAGGACATGCTGATTAATTTTTCTTTTTCATTGTGTTGCTTTTATTGTCCAACAGTTCCTGTGCGAACGTCTCCGGCCCGCTTATAATTAGCAAAGATCACTCCGTTGGGAGTGACCAGGCTATCTGTTAAAGTAAATGCCGCAGCACATGTCCCTTCAGCAAATAGCTTTTTTCCCTGGCCAAGTGTGACGGGAAAAATTTTCAGCCAGAGCTCATCAACCAGGTCATGCTTGAGTAATGTCTGGATGAGATTTCCACTGCCGTGAACCTGGAGATCAGAGCCCGGCGTATTTTTTAGTTCTTTGATGGCATCGACATTTTGAAGAAATACGCAGTTGTTCCAACCTGTTTCATTTTTATGGATCGTGCTCGATAAAACATATTTTGTCACCTCATTGATACCCGGCCAAAAGTCTGCGTGCGCAGGCCAGTAGGAAGCAAAAATGTCAAATGTTTTTCTGCCCAAAAGAAGATCTGCAGACTTCATCTGCTTGGCCATCATTTCACCGGCTGCCTGGTCCGCTTCAGTAAAATAGGGTGCCACCCAACCGCCATATTTAAAACCGTTTTCCGCATCTTCATCGGGGCCGCCCGGGGCCTGCATGATGCCGTCTAAGGAAAGAAAGGATAATACTATTATTTTTCGCATGTAGCATGTTTTACGTGTTCGATAAGAATTGTACAAGACAAATTTCAACAAAAAGCATAGTATTTGTGCAGTGCGTCTGCGACAATTTTAGTGGGTGATTGCGATAGGAATTTTTCAATGGCAGGTATTTCTTCGTCGTCATCGTCTCTTCAAGAACCAGAAGAAAAGGTGCTTT